>JBCCYD010000142.1:0-13473 GCA_039190385.1 Cyanobacteria bacterium P01_F01_bin.143
ATTTACCAAATATTATTAATAAAGATAGCCAAATTTTATGAGCCATAGTATATATTACCTGGATTTGGACATTTCTCATCAAAGTAACAAAACTACGTAAACTTTTGTTAAGCAATAACTGATAACTATTCGCTGATAACTGATACTGATGACTGTTAACTGTTAACTGATCACTGTTTATAGCTTGCTCCTAGATATAACTCACCGACTTTGGGATCATTAAGCAAATCAATTCCCTTCCCCTCAAAGCGATCGCATCCATTTTCTAAAACATAACCGCGATCGGCCATCATCAAAGCTTTTTTTGCATTTTGTTCTACCAAGATAATGGCTTTTCCCGTATTTTTAATCGCTAAGATCTGCTCAAATACACCATTAACCAAAATTGGGGATAAAGCAGCAGAAGGCTCATCTAAGATTAGTAATTCTGGATCAAGCATTAAAGCTCTGCCCATGGCTAGCATTTGCCGCTCCCCCCCCGAAAGAGTCCCTGCTCTTTGACGACTCCTTTGGGCTAATCGAGGAAACATGGCATAGATAGAATCTTTAAGAGATTTTAGAGATCCCTGGCGAATAAAGGCCCCCATTTCCAAGTTTTCTTCTACAGAAAGAGTGCCAAAAACATTAGATCTTTGAGGCACGTAACACATTCCTCGATGTACAATCTGATTAGATTTTAAACCAGCAATATTTTCTCCTTTAAAGATTATTTTTCCTTGATTTGGAGTTAATAAACCAAAAATAGTTTTAGCCAAGGTAGATTTTCCCGCACCATTAGGCCCAATAACGGCCACTAATTCTCCTGGGGCAATCCGAAAATTAATACCCTGTAAGATATTCAAATCCTGAAGATAACCAGCATAAACATTATCCACTTCAAGAATGTTCATATTTTAGCTTCAAACACTAATAACTTAATAAACAAAATAAATAATATCTTGGCATAGGTTGTATCATTAAAATCATATATATACTAGAAGATATAGCAGTCCAAGATGGACGATCTATAAAATAAGGAGTAAGCCATGAATATTAAGTATCTATCTTCCTTAGCGGCATTAGGATCTATAGCAGTAGTCGCTAATTCAGCTATGGCAGAATCTGTCGTATCAAATAATGCCAACTTTGCTTGTATCAATGAAAGTGGGATTGCGGTGACTGTATCCCAGCTCAATGGAGATTCAAAACCAATTTTCCGTTGGCAGGGTGATTTGCTGGCCTCATTAGATGCTAATCCGACAGAACTTTGTCAGGATGCAGCCATACGGTTAAATGAATATGTAAGCGAAAAATATACTAGTCAAACGACTAGTTCGTCGGAAATGTTGAGTTTTAGAGCAGACCAACAATTAGGATTGCCGACTATTTGTGCTACTGATGATCCTGAACTTGGCTGTGAAGCTGTTTTATTTACCTTGTCTCCCACTGACAAACCTGTTCAAACAGCTAATAATCTATTGACAGATATTTTAGAGAAAGATTTGCAGGGAAATAAAATAGATTCCGAGTCTAATGAAAGAGGAGTTCAATCGATTTCTTACTCTATTAGCATTCTTGATCTGATTTTTGGTTCAAAATACTTGAAATAGTCTAACTAGCTCGATTGTGGCGTCATTATTGAAGTTTTTGCTCAATTTTTTTTATTAAATTGATTGTGGGGGGATAATCCTCTCTAATCGCTTTAGACTGTTGACAGTTTGTTTTAGCGTCCTGATATTGCTGTAATTCAAAAAAAGCATTACATATTTGTGTCCAAGCCAAAAAATAGTCTGGTTCAATCGCAAGTACTTTGCGAGTTGCAGCAATGGCTTCTTCATAGCGACCTAATTTAATCAGTACTTGGCCTTTATTAAACCAACCCCGATAAAAGTCTTCATCGACTGCGATCGCCTGATCATATTCTTTTAAGGCAAACTCGTATTGCTTGAGATCGAATCTAGCTAATCCTTTACAATTCCAAGCTTCAGGAAAATTGGGAGCAACATTAGTTGCTTGAGCACAGGAAGAAAACTTATCTAAATGCCTGCCTAGCTTTCCTTGGGCAAATCCCTTATTCGTCCAAGCTATAGCGAAGTCTGGCTTGATCGCAATGGCTTTATTGTATTCTGCGATCGCATCTTCATAATCCCCCGCTTCAGTAAGTTGTTGTCCTCGCTCATAATAGCCTAGAGCTTTGACTGCGCCCCAAATATTAGGAATGAGAACAGCAATCCCTAAAATGGCTAAAATTCCAATGCCCCAAACTATATTTTTAAATTGAAATTTATTAGCAGTTTGGGTGCGACTACCACCCCCTAGCTTTGTTTTTTGACCTTGAAGTTGTAAAAGATCTTCAAGAACTTCATTGGTATTTCGATAACGTTGATAAGACGAAATTTTGATCATTTTATTAATTATCTCTGCCATTGCCGGGCTACAACTAGCTCGCTCTTGCCAACTAATTTCTCCTGTTTCATAACGAGGCAATTGATCTGGATGGGAGCCTGTAACCGCATGAATGGCAGTCATGCCTAAAGCGTAAATATCACTATTGAAATGAGGAACTCCATTTTGTTGTTCTATGGGCATGTAACCTGGGGTACCGATCGCCACAGTTACATCTTTAACATTGAGTTGTCCTTCAGTCACAGTGAGATTAGTAATTTCCTTGACGGCCCCGAAATCAATCAAGACAATTCTGCCATCAGAGTGTCTAATTAGATTAGAAGGTTTAATATCACGGTGGATAACATTATTTTGATGGACAAAGGTCAAAATACCAAGGACATCGATGAGAAAATCACGCAAATCCGTTTCACTCCAAGGTTTGGGATTAGCAGCAATTTCTTCTTGGCTAAGATCTTTGCCTTCGATAAATTCTTGTACTAAATAAAACTGGTCATCTACTTCGAGATGGGCTAAAAGACGAGGAATTTGAGGATGATTCCCTAATCGATAGAGAACTTTGGCTTCATTATCGAATAATCTCCTAGCAGTGTCTAAGACAAATTCTTCATTAGATTTAGGTTGAAGCTGCTTAACTACACAGAAAGGATCCCCAGGAAGCTGAGTATCCTGAGCGAGATAAGTTTTACAAAAACCTGTCTCTCTCAAGATCTCTTTAACTTGGTAACGTCCTCCTATTAGATCTAGATCAGACATAGGGTATCGAAGTAGAGTTGATTTTACTACTGGGGTGAATAAACTGACAGGGGACAGCAATAGATTAATCTTACTGCCGAGTGGATATTAATAGTTTATCCCTTTGCCTAAGCGAAGTAACTAACTATAGCATCAGCAAATTCAGAGCATTTTAGGGGAGCAACGGGCGGCTCCATAAGTCTAGCTAAATCATAGGTAACTTTGCTATCGGCGATCGCACTGGCTAACCCCTGCTGAATTAAGGTGGCGGCTTCTTGCCAACCCAAAAAATTGAGCATCATAACTCCTGATAACATAACAGAACCTGGATTAATTCTGTCCAATCCTGCATGTTTGGGAGCAGTACCATGAGTTGCCTCGAAAATAGCACAATTATCCCCAATATTAGCTCCAGGACTCATTCCCAATCCGCCAACAATAGCGGCAGCAGCATCAGAAAGATAATCACCGTTAAGATTCATCGTTGCCAAAATAGAATATTCATCCGGGCGAGTTTGAATTTGTTGAAAGATACTATCGGCAATGCGATCGTTTACCATCACCTTGTCTTGCCATTTTCCATCACCATGAGTCGCCCAAATTTCATTCAGGACAGATTCTACTTCCTGACAGATTTTTGCCTGTTTCTCAGCCGTTAAGGCATCGTATCCCGGAGAAATTTTACGCGCATTAGCTTCTAAACTAATATCGTCTTCATTTTCTTTATTGCTCAGAATCCAAGATTCTCTTTCGGTAACACATTGCTCGCGAAATTCCATGGTCGCCAATTCATAACCCCAATCGCGAAAAGCACCTTCGGTATATTTCATAATATTGCCCTTATGCACCAAAGTAACCTGCTGCTTAGCCTTGGGCAGTCTTAAGGCATTTTCAATAGCTTTTCTAACCAAACGTTGAGAGCCTGTTTTACTTATTGGTTTAATACCAATTCCCGCATCTAGAGGAATTTGTTTTTTTCCATGTTCCGCTGTTGCCGGAATTAATTCTGTATTTAGTAAATTAATTAACTTGGTTCCTATCGGATCATCTTTGCGCCATTCAATCCCCAAATAAATATCTTCGGTATTTTCCCGATAGACGATTACATCTAATTTTTCAGGATTTTTGTGGGGAGACGGTGTTCCTGGGTAATAGCGACTAGGACGTACACAAGCATATAAGTTAAAAATTTGTCTGAGGGCCACATTCAAAGAGCGAATACCTCCACCAACAGGAGTCGTTAAAGGACCTTTGATAGCAATTTTATATTCTTCGATCGCGGTAAGAGTGTCTTGAGGTAAATATTGAAAAGTACCATATTTTTCGCAGGCTTCATCTCCAGCGTATACTTTAAACCAGTTGATCTTACGTTTGCCATCATAAGCCTTGGCAACTGCGGCGTTAATCACTTTTTCTGTAGCGGGCCAAATATCAACTCCTGTGCCATCACCTCGAATAAAAGGAATAATCGGATCATCGGGGACAATTGGTTTTCCATCCTTGAAGGTTATTTTGCTGCCGATGGTAGGTGCTGTTAGTTTGTCGAACATAAAAAATAAAATCCTCTGAATTCAAGGCGAATCCCTATTGTCTCAAAAGATTGCAGAACGTGCAGCAAGAACAATACTAAAACTAAATCAAATTTCGAATTAAGTTAAAAATCCCCAAATTTGCTCTTTGAAAAAAGAAACGATTAATCCAGCTGCGATCGCCTTAAACCACCATTGCGCTCGATCTAAATTCATAAAAAAAGCTAATAGCCATTAGCCATTAGCCATTAGCCATTAGCAATCCCAAAAATTACTTATCAGGTTGAGGAGTCATCCGCAGATAAGGTTTGATTTCGGTAACTCCTTTGGGGAATTTTTCTTTGGCTTCGGGGGTAGGAATAGCAGGAGAAACTACTACATCTTCACCATCTTTCCAGTTAACAGGAGTTGCTACAGAATAGTTGTCAGTCAGTTGCAGAGAATCAATGGTTCTGAGGATTTCTTGGAAATTACGACCAGTGCTAGGAGGATAAGTAATAGTTAGACGCAATTTTCTGTTGGGGTCAATGACAAAAACAGTTCTTACCGTTACCTTGGCATTGGCGTTGGGGTGAATCATGTCATAAAGATCGGAAACCTTTTTATCTTCATCTGCCAAGATCGGATAATCAACGGTGGTACTTTGAGTTTCGTTAATATCGCCAATCCAACCATTATGGGATTCTACGCCATCGACACTAAGAGCAATGGTTTTTACGTTGCGTTTCTCAAATTCAGAGCGCAGTCGAGAAACTTCCCCTAATTCTGTAGTACAAACAGGAGTGTAGTCAGCAGGGTGGGAAAAAAGAACGACCCAGCTATCGCCAGCCCAATCGTAGAAGGAAATTTCACCCATGCTCGAAGCCTGAGTAAAATCAGGAACAGTATCACCTAATCTAAGTGTTGCCATTATATTCTCCAAAAATTTTTACGTCAGCAATTGTAGTTTTTCATGTTCCCATAAAACCTGCTTGGCAATCTTGGACTTTCGCTTTTTATAATATTTCGAGATATTTGTTAGTAATCTTAGCTACGATTTTTCCTGATTTAGCACGCCATGAAGAAAAATATCGGCAATTCCTTCAGCCATTTCTTGCATGGCTTGCGGCGAGGCATCAGGATTGATAATTGTTTCTTTGGAAAAACCCGCGATCGCGAACATGCCCAGAAACACCTGAGCAACTATTTTGGGATTTGTGCGACGGTAAATACCCCTTTCCATTGCTGTCTCAAAAAATGCTTCCGCCACATCAGTCATTTTCTCAATTACTTCTGATTGAATACTATCTCTGAGTTCACTATGATTTTGTGCCTCGATAAAACAAACTCTCAATAAATCAGCATTTTCCTTCATATTCAGCATTCTACGATGCATTACTTGAGATATCGCTTTGTAACTACCCATTTCACTTAATTCTGTCAAAAGATCCGTCAGGATTTCAATCCAACCGGAAGTGGCAACTTCTATGAGAATGGATTTTTTATTAGGAAAATAACGAAATAATGTTCCTTCTGCTACCTTGGCAGAGTGAGCTAAATCTTTGGTGGTTGTGCCATCATAACCTTTGCTAGCAAATAATCTTAGAGCAGCCTGTAAAATCCTCGCGCGAGTATTTTCTTCGGTTGGGTTAGACATGCTGCGTCTGGGAAAAACTTGCATAATGGTTATGAGTTAAGAGTTAATAAGATGAAAGCTCATCAATAGCATTTCCATTCTCTGATGAATAAAGGTACAAATACCTGTTTCTTCATAGAACGTCATTAATCAGTTAACAGTTATCAGTTATCAGTTAACAGTTAACTTCCCTCAAGAATACCGCTCAGCGCCCCGAAGGAAGTCTTTTAGGGCATATTAAAATTTATCAATTTAATTACACAATATGTTTGATTTTTTAAAAAAGAAGATAAGTAAAACTCAATTATTTAAATCTTTGTCTGTCATTTGCGCGATCGCGTTAATCATTGCACTTAACAGCAATTTTGTCACGGCAGAGGAAGGGGGTTCATTACAACCTTATATATCTCGCTTTTTAGATCGAGTCACGGAGTTTCGTCTAGATAACGGTATGAAATTTATTGTGATCGAAAATCATGAAGCACCAGTAGTTTCTTTTGTAACCTATGCCGATGTAGGTGGTGTTGATGAACCTGATGGTCAAACAGGAGTTGCCCATTTCTTGGAACATTTAGCTTTTAAAGGCACCAAAAGTATCGGAACTGAGGACTATAAACAGGAAAAAGTCTATCTGAAACAGTTGGATAATTTGTTCTCCCAGATCAAAGTTGCTCGCAGCACAGGTGATGAAGCCCAACTTGCTCAACTCACAGAAGAATTTAACAAGGTTGAGGCTCAAGCCAGTAGTTTTGTTAAACAAAATGAATATGGACAAATTGTTAATACCGCAGGCGGTGTGGGATTAAACGCTGTTACCTCCGCTGACTATACTAGTTATTTTTATAGTTTTCCTTCTAATAAGCTAGAACTTTGGATGTCCCTCGAATCGGAGAGATTTCTCAATCCTGTATTTCGCGAATTTTATAAGGAAAGGCAGGTCATCTTGGAAGAAAGGAGAATGCGGACGGATGATTCTCCCATTGGTAAAACTATTGAGGAATTTTTGGATACTGCTTTTGTATCCAATCCCTATAAACGCCCGACTATTGGTTACAACGAAGATATTAGGAATTTGACGCGACAAGATGTTAAAGAGTTTTTTGCTAGGTATTATACGCCGAATAATTTGACGGTTGCGATCGCGGGAGATGTGAATCCTCAAGAAGTAAAAGCTTTAGCTAAGGTATATTTTGGTCGTTTTGAGCGCAAAAATGCGCCACCGGAGGTTCAATTTTTTGAACCGAAACAAACTGAAACTAAAGAAGTAATTGTTAAGCTCCCGACTCAACCTTGGTATCTTGAGGGATATCATGTCGCTGGGCTAAATAACCCTGATTATCCTGTTTATGAGTTACTAACTAGTATTCTCAGTACTGGTAGAACTTCACGGTTATATCAATCTTTGGTGGAACAACAACAGGTTGCTTTATCGGCTCAGGGTTTTAGTGGTTTTCCTGGTAATAAATATCCTAACTTGATGTTATTTTACGCTTTGACTGCACCGGGATATACGGTGGATGATGTCGCGATCGCTTTAAGGGAACAGATCGATCTATTAAAAACTGAACCTGTAACTACTGCTGAATTAGACCGTATTAAAACTCAATTTAAGGCTGGTTTGTTACGCAGTTTGGATTCTAATTTGGATATGGCGCGGATTCTTACTGAATATGAGGCTAAAACTGGCGATTGGCGTAATTTGTTTAAGCAGTTAGAGGCGATTGCTGCGGTAACGGCGGAGGATATTCAACGAGTGGCGCGATCGATTTTTACTGATGAGAATCGTACTGTTGGTAAACTTTTGTCAGTGAACAGTTAGCAGTTATCAGTTGCGGGGGCGACTTTTTGTCTGTCAATAAAATCTCTGAAATCTAATGAATCAATCGAGTTTTCGTGAATTAATTTAGTTTGCTTTAAGTTTTCCCTCAAAGCCATAGTTTCTATTGGGGGGCCAGCCCCCCAAACCCCCCGCTGGGGACGATGTCCTCCCCAGACCCCCGACAATGTATTGACCCATGAGCTGGAAAAATTTGATTTTTTCGACTGTGTTCCAAGGTGCTAGAGAAAGAAGCGGCATAAAAGTTATTTCTTAACAAGCAAATCAGAGAAATCAAAGAAGTAAAAAAAAGCGAAAAACTTCACTATTTGCAAGAATTCAATGATTATCAATTACCTAATACGTCTGGTGTGAATTAGAAAACTCAGATATCAGATTGAAATCTATAAGCTAAAAACTATAAACCATAAGCTTTTCCCGTGTTAATTCATTCATCAAGATTGATGTTGTAGCGATCGCATTCAGAGCGAACAATAAGATAAAATTGACTGAGTTAATTTAACCAAATTAAAGATTAGATCTTAGTTATTAAAGCTAACAGCATCTCAATACAAACGAATTTCAGTAGATCACAAAGCCACGAAACAATGAGGGTTTCAGCCGACGCGATCAGTTTGTTGACTTCTAATTCGCGATCGCGAATTAGAAGAGAGATCGCTTGAAAAGCTGATCCACTCTAGTTTCTATCCATAGGGACTATCGGCTGAAAACCTCATTCTGTAAATCTTCTAGAAAAGTTTGTGATCTACTGAATTTAATTCACACCAGACGTCTAATAGCAAATTCGATTCTTAAAAACCACTTTTGATTTTGGTGAGCCACATGCACAGAAATATTTTAGGCTTGAACATAAGTGGTGTATGTAAACAGGATTTAGTATAACAATGCTGATAAAGCTACGATTTCACTCAAAAACTGATAACTGATAACTGTTGACTGATAACTGTAATCAGTTTCCTAGCATTTGTAATTTATATAAACTGGCATAAAGTCCATCTTTTGCTAGTAATTGATTATGGTTGCCTGATTCTATTAATTCTCCTCTTTTCAACACTAATATCTGATCAACATTACGAATCGTAGAAAGACGGTGAGCAATAATAATCGCAGTGCGATCGCGCAGTAGATGGTCTAAAGCTTCTTGAATCAAGGCTTCTGTCTTAACATCCAAACTAGCTGTCGCTTCATCTAACACCAAAACATGGGGATTCCGAATCGCTACCCGAGCAAAAGCCAGTAATTGTTTTTGTCCGCCAGAAAGATTGGTGCCCCGTTCTCGAAGTTCGGTATGATACCCCATCGGCAAATCTTCAATAAAGCTATCTATATTAGTCAATCTAGCGGCCTCTTTGACATCTAAGAGATCATAATTATCTCCTAAAGTAATATTTCGCTGAACATCACCTGCAAAGAGAAAACTTTCTTGCAAAATCACTCCGATATAGCGACGTAATTCGTTTTGGGAAATATCTCTAATATCAATGCCATCAACTAAAATTCTGCCTTTACTCGGTTCATAGAGACGACATAATAAACGAATAATTGAACTTTTACCTGCTCCAGTTGGCCCGACTAAAGCAATTTTGTCTCCTGGTTTAATAGTAAAGTTTAAGTTTTTCAGGACATATTCATCACTTTTATAGCCAAACCAAACATTCTCAAATCTAATTTCCCCAATACTATCTTTTTCGGCAATTTCCTCTTGTAAAGATAAGCTTTCTCCCGCATCTTTAATTTCAATGGGTTCACTCATTAATTCTGTAATCCGTTCGATCGCAGTAAATCCCGATTGAAACATGGTAAATTTATCAGCAAACTGGCGTAGTGGATTAAATAACCGTTGGGAAAATAGAATAAAAGCCGAGAGTTTCCCAAACGTAATCGTGGTTTGCAACACAAAAATTCCTCCGATCCAAAGCATTCCCGCGATCGCAACTAGCGAGATCCACTCTAAAGTCGCTGATACTGCCGAATCATGAAAAATTGTCTTATCAACCGCCGTCCGATAACGCTCATTAACTGAGCGATGCATCTCGGAATTATATCTTTCTCGACGAAACAATTGCACAATATTAATCCCTGTGACATTCTCCTGTAACATCGAATTCAGCTTGGACAACTCTTCCCGAGCATGATAATTTGCTAACCGATATTGCGCCTGAAAATAAATAATTAAAGCAGTCACGGGGAGAAGCATTAAAATCAGAATTGAGGCCAAACGCCAGTCTTCTAAATACATAAAGAAGATCAGCGCCAAAATAGAAATAAAATCACTAAAAACTCCGATCGCGCCTGTGGCAAAGACATCTCCCAAAGCTTCAACATCACTAGTCAAGCGAGTGACCAATTTTCCTACAGGAGTGCGATCAAAAAATCGTGAAGCTAAAGATGTTAGATGGGTAAATAAATCTTCTCTGACTGAGGCGGTAATTTCTTGTCCTAGTTTTTGGACGAGATAACCTTGAACCGAAGAAAACATTAATCTAATCGAAACTGTGGCGAGTAAAAATCCCACTAGAATATTAACCCCCTCAGCCATGTTTTTTCCTTGAAGAAATGACCAAGTAGGTTCTTCTTTGAGAAGAGATACAGCTTGTCCAATGATTATTGGTTGGACCGCACCCGCGATCGCTAGAGGAAACAGTAAAATCAAGCAAATTATCAAGATTTTGCTATTCTGTTTTAGATAGGGGGCTAGTTTCAGAAACAATCGCCAATCATTGTCTTTAGTTTTTTTGCCGAGTACAGGAGTCTGGTTCATCTAGTTCAGTTAACAGTTATCAGTCATCAGTCATCAGTTATCAGAAACTAGTAACTAAATTGAGCATATCAGTTATCGTAATTGGTCACTAAATCAATTATCTATCGTTAAGGTTGCCGGAGTTTGGCGGACTCGTTTTTCTAGTGGTTTTACTTTTTCCACTAATTTAATAAATTCCCCATATTCAGGTAATTGAGCATCAACAACATAACCCGCATCACTAACGATACTTGCGGGAGCTTTTTTGAGGTAATTACTAAGACTGACTTGTTGATTGCGTTCAATTGTGGGACTTAAAATCACCAGACCAGAAGGAATCAGGCGACTTTTTTGTAAAATCTGAAAATTAGTCTCAAATTCAAAGCGATAAGTTTGAAACTCAGCTTCTGATAAAGCCCCCGCATCCACTTCTCTATCTTGGAGTAATTGCAAAACTTCTTTGGGAGTAGGAGCAAACAAAATCTCAGATAAGGTTAAACCATAGAGATCGTATAAAGGCAAATAGTAACCAGTAGCCGAACCTGGTTGCCCTAATGCGACTTTTTTATTCGACAAGTCGGCTAAATTTTTGATCTGGCTATCTTTCCTGACAACCAACAGAGATCGTTCGCGATTACCAAAACCTTCGAGGGGAAACAGCGGGATATATTGCTCCTCATTAATTGCGATCGCGGCTATGCCAGGAGGAGCAAAAACCAAAGACCATCTTTGACGCTGAATTTGTTCTAATGCTTGCAGTTCATTGAAAGCTGGCTCCAACTCAACAATCGAATTGGTTTGCGTTGCCAAATATCTTTGCAAAGGTTCATATTTATCTACAGATCTAACTTGATTCCCATAACTAACCACTCCCACAGTTAGTTTTTCTGTACTAATTTGTGAGGTAGAGCTACAACCAAGCAAGATTGCACTCACCAAAATAAATAACCTTTTTTTTAGCATTTGGTTAACATTGATTTCCCATCGACTCAGGCTTCACCAATTTTAACCCCTCCCCAGAAAGCAACATAGCCTTCAATATTTTTGGCTTTTTCTTTAGTCTCAGGATAGTACCAAGCCGCGTCCTTATTTTCCTGACCGGCCACCGATATCGTGTAGTAACTTGCCTGACCTTTCCAACCACAAAAAGTATGTTTGTTACTCTCGATAAAATATTCTTTTTTAACTGATTCTGGAGGAAAGTAGTGATTACCTTCAACCACAATGGTCTGATCGCTTTCTGCTAAAACCGCCCCATTCCAGGTTGCTTGCATCATAAGTTTAAGATTTATTAAGTTATTAATACTTATCTAAACACAATTAGGTAATGACCTGATAACTAACTACGTCCTCGAAGGGGAATAACTGATGACTGATAACTGATGACTGATGACTGAGTTAAGGTTTTTTGCCTATTATTTTGGTTTTTGTATTAGAATCGATAGCGATTGCCCTTTATATACATTTCCTGAGAACATGGCAGAAGAGACACAACCTAAGCCCTCAGCAAAACCCGCAGCAGCAGAGAAGCCTCCCGCAGCTAAAAAAAAGAAAAAAGCCAAAAAACCTAAATTAGAAGACAAACCCTTTAACGAATTTATCGAGCAACATTTTACCCCAGCACTCCAAGAAGCTTTCACCTCTGAAGGCTTAGAAGATATGAAGTTGCAGTTTAGCAAGCAGGGACTACCAATTAATGGCGCGGATCCCCAAGAGGAATGCTGGCAAATCATTGGCAATTGGCAAAATGGTCAACGACAATTTAATCTGTATTTCCTGGAAGAAGATATTACTGGAGCCAAAGCTTTTTCTGCGGCAACCAGTGGTAAAAATCCCAGCACTATTGAATCCTTTATGATTGATGAGCGCCGAGTCACCCTAGAATTGATGGTGCTATATACTGTCCAGCGCTTAAATGGACAAAAATGGCTTTTTGGGAACTAATTTTTCATAAATTAATCATTTGCAATGCGTGTATATATTTTACTTTTTAATGCAGGAACCAATAACGAGGGCATTCATACGCTCCAGATTGGCGATCGCCAAAAGGTCTTGATGTTTCAAGAGGAAGATGATGCAACTCGTTTTGCTATCATGCTTGAAGCTCAAGATTTTCCTGAACCTACTGTCGAAGGAATTGACGCCGAAGAGGTTAAGGCTTTCTGTGAAAAAGCTGATTACGATAGTGAATTAATTGAACCAGGGCAATTGGCTCTTCCGCCAGAAAAAAATGTCGAACAAACAGATTGGGATCAAAATTCAGAAAGCTCTTTAGACAATGCGACTGAAGCAGAATCGAAGACAATGGCACAAAACGAATTGGACCGAATTCGTAAACAATTAGAAGGGCTACTTTAATCAGTTAACAGTTATCAGTCATCAGTTATCAGTGAATATCTAAGTTATTAGGTATTTGTTTTCGCGTGTCTAAATCCATTTTGCTTGTTGGACATCGTAACTTGAGAAGCAATTAGCGATTAGCCATTAGCGATTAGCCATTACCCTTAACATTTCGTTAACTCTCGATAACTATATTAATTCAACAGCATTAAATGTAATTAAAATATGGCCTGAGCCAGGCTATGTTAAATAAATCAAACAAGTATTAAGTATTTTCCGAGAAGTACACCAA
>JBCCYD010000143.1:0-13456 GCA_039190385.1 Cyanobacteria bacterium P01_F01_bin.143
CGACGCGAAAGCATCGTCGAGCCAGAAATCGCGGGATTGCGAATGATTTAGGAGTTTGTCTTCACTTCCAGGAAGAAGAAAATTCAATATTATATAAAACAGTGATCCTCAAGCCAGAATGGGGAACTTCTGCGGTTTATAAAGTATTAGATAATCAGAAAGTAATTGATAATCAAGGCTGTTTTACTCGCAATGACTTGAAAAAGATTTGGCAGGAAGAAAAATATACTTCGATGCGTGGGGAATTGCTAGAACTGATGAAAAAATTTCAGCTTTGCTATGAAATCATAGATCAGAAAGATACTTTCATCGCACCTCAACTTCTAAGCAAAATTAAACCTGATTATAAATGGGATGAATTAAATAATTTGATATTACGCTATGCTTATCCTGATTTTATGCCTAAAGGAATTATTACTCGCTTGATTGTAGTAATGCATAAATATATTGATCAACAAAAAAATGTTTGGAAAACTGGAGTTATTTTAAATAAAGATAGTACAAAAGCAGAAGTGATTGAGTATCACAGTAAACGAGAAATCATAATTCGTATATTTGGTACTAATAAGCGGAATTTCATGACTGTGATTACTCATGAATTAGATAAAATCAACAACTCTTATCAACGATTGAATTGCCAGAAGTTAATTCCCTGTAATTGCAAGGAGTGTAAAAATAATCAAAATCCATTTACTTATGAATTTAGGCAACTAGTAGCTAGACTAGCAAATGGTAAACTAACTATTGAATGTGGGAAACCACCTTCTTTTAATGAAGTTCAAGTTTTTAGGCTAATTGATAATACTATTAATATTAATCAATTTATTCCCAAAAATCAGCAAAATAGGGACTACAATTTATATCAATTTTTTGGTGATTTCCTCAATGGTAATCGTGTTACAAAAATAGGAAAGGGTAAAAATATTGAAAGAGATCTAATAGATCAACATCGTGATGTCAAAGTATCGGATCACGCTAAAGTTAATGTTAGTGGTGCTGGAGCATTTAGCTTAGGAGATAGTTATGGCGCGATCGCGAATAATTTAAACCAATTAAATTTCGATGACCCCAACAAAAATGAACTAAAACAGCTATTAATAGAGCTAGTACAAAGTATCGCAGAAGAAGATTTAGACGAAGAAGAAAAAGAAGAATCGTTAGAGCAGATTTCCGCGATCGCGGATGCCTTACAAAACGATCAAAACAAAAAACTCAAGAGAAAAGCAAAAGGCGCAATAGCAATGTTTCAATATCTTGTGGAAGACTTACCCCAGAATTCAGCGATGGTTGCTATTTATCAAGAATTATCAGATGCGATCGCAAAGATTTTTTAGCCCGATTAACTGACAAAACTGGAACTTGTAGGGATTGTCAGTCAACCAAGAATGGCTACAAAGACGAAATAGAGAAATTATCAATCCATTGTTGAGCTTCTTGATAATATTTAAATTTCTTTTCGCTACGCCGAAATTCAGGAGTATGCACCATACATCTTCCGTTTACCCATTTCATTCCATGATGTTTGTGGAGCAACTCATGATACAAAACCAATTCCACTACAATTTGAGGAACTTTAGAACTATCAAGGGTTCGACTCATGACAACGCGATCGCGCAATGGTTCATAATGTCCTAATTTACGATGAGTTAAAGTTTTATTCCAAGTCAACCGAGGTTTTGCCATTTTCCCCGCAAAATATTCTTGATTAATGCGATGGAATAGTTGTTCTAAATCGTAACAGTTACCCTGAGGTGTTTCAGCATCAAGATCGGCAATCAAATCGAGTTCTAAAATAACATTACTATATTCTTCGGTTAAACCAAAATCACGAATTAATTGTGTATCACGGGAATTTTTACCCAATAGAATCATTCTGACAATTGCTTGCAAAATTTTCTTATTTGCTTGAATAAATCCTTCACTCAGTTGTAGTTCAATATTTCCTTGACGATTTTTTTTATATTTGTATAAGCCACTTATATTAGTAATTGATACTTCAACTTCTCGAATATCTAGTTTTTGAGCTTTAATAGTTTTTTGGGCTAGCTGAGTAATTTTTTTAATTGTATTCAAATGCAATTTTAGGTTATTTTTATCGGTAAGAAATTTTATCCAAGCATAGGCTTTACGTGAGGGAGTAGTTAGTGCCGCTGGAGTTACATTATTATTCTGACAAATGCACTCAACATCTTGAGCCCAATTAGTTAACTTCTGGGTAATTTCTCTTATTTCCGTAGAAGTATAATCAAGACTTATTTGTCTAAACTGTTGTTGAATATTTTTTTGTTGTTTAACAATATTTTTGATGCTTAGAGTTTTAGTTGTTATGATATTTGATGTTTGATTTGCGATCGGTAAATTATGCCAATCTATAGTTTTTAGATAATAATAAGCCTTGCGAGAAGGTGTCGGCAGATAATCTGGTTTAGTATTAGCCTCTGTACAGATTTTTTCAATAGTTTTTAGAGAATTAGCGACAAACTTCTTCAAAGAATCTACTTCTTGGGGAGAAATTCCTTGTTGCAATTGAGTTCTAACTTGATTAGCTGTTTTAACAATTCCTGTAATACGAATCATTTGAAGGGAATAGTTATTGTTTAATTTTGATCTCAAACTATACCGCAAATTATTTTTGAGATGCTGGGAAATAATCAATTATTCAGTATTTGTTGATTTATATCAGTTGAATAGCATAGATTAGAAGAAACGGAGGAATTAATCATGAACACCGAAACTAGATGGGAAGGTGCAGTTTTAGAAAAGCTTACCAGCAATGGAGAGAGAATCGCTGTAGTGGAAAATAAGCTTGATAATCTTACACAAGATGTCAAGGAGCTCAAAACAGATGTCTCAACTTTAAAAGAAGATGTCTCGACTTTGAAAACAGATTTCAAGGACTTAAAAGAAGATGTTAAAGATATTAAATCAGCTCTGGGTTGGCTCAAATGGATTGGCAGCGCAATAGTTACGATCGCGTTAGCTTTAGTTGCAAACGGAATTTCTAGCATAGTCTTTTAACATAACGGCAAGGCTCTTTTTAGAAGAATATGCTAGAGTGACGAATCTCTTCTTCAGTTTCTCTCATCATGAATTTACGAGCCAAAATAGGACAAATGATCGTCGTCCGTGCTAGTGGTTATTTATTCGATCGCCAAAGACGTTACCCTGCTTGGGAAGCTGATAACCAAACATTGCAAAGATGGCTCAGCAAATTGAATATTGGTGGTGTCATCCTACTCGGAGGCAGTTCAATTGAAATCAAAGCCCGATCGCAGCAACTTCAGTCTTGGGCTAACATTCCTCTTTTGATCGCCGCAGATATCGAGGAAGGAGTTGGACAAAGATTTCCCGGCGCAACTTGGTTGGCTCCGCCCATGGCATTATCCGCGATCGCGCAAAAAAATTTAGATCAAGCAAAGCAATATGCCAAATCAATGGGTGCGATTACTGCCCAAGAAGCGATCGCGATTGGCATTAATTGGTTACTTGCACCAGTAGTTGATGTCAATAATAACCCCAATAATCCAGTAATTAATATTCGTGCTTTTGGTCAAAATGCAGAAATCGTAAGCCAATTAACTACAGCTTTTATTGAAGGAGCCAAGCCTTACCCAATTTTAACGACCGCCAAACATTTTCCTGGACATGGCGACACAGCGACAGATTCTCATCTCGATTTGCCAAGTATTCCCCATGATGATTCTCGATTGAGCAGAGTTGAATTACCACCTTTTGTTAATGCGATCGCGTCGGGCATCAATAGTGTAATGAGCGCTCATCTCATCATACCTGCTTGGGATAGTGAATACCCAGCGACGCTCTCAGAAAAAATCATGACAGGTAAACTTCGAGAAGAGTTAGGTTTTGAGGGTTTGATTGTCACTGATGCACTGATGATGGGAGGAGTTACCAAATATGCCACGGCGGACGAAATAGCAGTTTTGGCGGTCAAGGCAGGAGCAGATATTTTGTTAATGCCCGAAGATCCCAAAATTGCGATCGAGTCTATCTATCAGGCAGTGCGATCAGGAATTATTACAGAAGAGAGAATTGAGCAATCTTTGCAACGCATCGAGAAAGCAAAATCAGGGACTTGGGGACTTGCCCTAAAGGATACCGCTTCGCATAGGGACTTGGGGACTTGGGGAGATAATTTGCAATCTACTGTTGATTTATTATCCCAGCCTCAGAATATCAAAATAGCTCAGGATATTGTACGAGATTCGACTCAAACAGGAGGTAATTTACCTTTAATAGTTAGTCAAGAGGCAGCAAAGCGCAATTTACTAGTAATTGATGATGTTCTCAATTGCAATTTTTTAGATATTACTGCTCCCGCGATCGCGATTCCCCAAAAGTTAGGCTATCAAAGACAAATTTTAGATCAAAATAGTCTAGAGCAAATAAATAATTATTCGCGGGAAACTTTGTTGCAAGTTTTCATTCGCGGAAATCCTTTTCGGGGAACAGCCGGGTTAAGTGCTAACGCGATCGCGGAATATCAAATACTTTTAAAAAGTGAGAAATTAGCAGGATTAATTATCTATGGCAGTCCCTATGTCAAAGATTGGTTTATTGAGCAAATCGCGATCGATTTACCTTGGGTATTTGTTTATGGACAAATGAATTTAGCACAAGAAATTGCGATGCAAAGTTTGTTTAATCACAATCTAGAATCTACGACCAAAATCAGCAATAATTTTGGCTTTTAGATCTTTTCTCGCAGTTCACCAAATTAATAGGTAAATAAGTTACATTGATAACTTATCCAAACTAGCCAATACTTCCTGACTATGGCGATTGGGACTAACCCCCAAAAATATTTTACGCAAAATACCATCAGGATCAATTATGTAGGTATGACGTAAAGAAGAAATCCCAAGCCAAGAACCATAGGCCTTACTAACCGCACCATCAGTATCCGCCAAGAGAGGAAACTTCAACCCTTCAGAATCACAAAATTCCTGATGAGAATCCACATCATCAACACTTACACCGAGAACCTGAGTATTTCTGTCTAGGTATTTAGGCAAATCTTGTTGAAAACGACGGGCTTCAATAGTACAACCAGAAGTAAAATCTTTGGGATAAAAATACAAAACAACCCACTGACCTTGATAATCACTAAGAGAAACCATGCCATCACCAATATTGGTGGGCAAAGTAAATTCAGGGGCTGGTTCGTTTAAAGTCGGCTGAGGACCACCCAAGGCCAAAGCAGTCGGCGTGAACATCCCGAAAGTCATAAAAGATAGACAAATAATTAACCCAAGTTTAAGGAAAGAAAAGCGTTTCATAGATTCAAAAATATGTTTTACTTAACATAAGTTAACATTTATTTCTGCAAGACTTTTGATGTAAGAAAAAAATTACATAAAAAAATACGGCAGAACATTATTTTTTGGAATAGTTTGTTAGAATCGATGCTCAAAAGTTGGGATTAAAATAAATACATATGAGTCAAACTAAAGATACAATTGCACCTCATGGTGGTACGTTAATTAATCGTATTGCTAGTCCAGAACAAAAAGCAGAATTTTTAGCTCAAGCAGACTCTTTGCCCAGAGTTCAATTAGACAAAAGAGCGACTTCTGATTTGGTCATGATTGCGATCGGTGGATTTAGCCCAATCGATGGTTTCATGAATCAAAAAGACTATCAAGGCGTAGTTAATGAAATGCATATGGCCAGTGGCGCTGCTTGGGCAGTTCCCGTCACTTTATCCGTGAGCGAGGAAGTAGCCGCACCGCTAAAAGAAGGGTCTTTAATCCGTCTAGATAATCCTGATGGTAAATTTGTTGGGGTATTAGAACTAACTGAAAAATACACCTACGACAAGAAACTAGAAGCGAAAAACGTTTACCGCACAGAGGAAGACAAACATCCTGGCGTAAAAGTAGTTTACGAACAAGGGGATGTTAACATAGCTGGCTCAGTATGGTTACTCGAAAGAGATGCTCATCCTCTATTCCCTGATTATCAAATCGATCCCGCCGCATCCAGAGCTATTTTTAGAGAAAGAGGCTGGAAATCGGTAGTCGGGTTTCAAACACGTAATCCCATCCATCGCGCTCACGAATACATTATTAAATGCGCTTTAGAAATCGTTGATGGTTTATTTTTACATCCTCTAGTTGGTGCAACCAAGAGCGACGATATTCCTGCTGATGTACGGATGCGTTGTTATGAAATCATGATGGAAAATTATTTTCCTAAAGATCGGGTGGTATTAGCAATTAATCCTTCGGCAATGCGTTATGCAGGGCCTAGAGAAGCTATTTTTCACGCCTTGATTCGTCGCAACTATGGTTGTACTCACTTCATTGTTGGTCGTGACCATGCGGGAGTTGGCGACTACTATGGTACTTATGACGCTCAACATATTTTTGAAGATTTCAAACCTGGGGAATTAGGAATCATTCCTCTGAAATTTGAACATGCTTTCTACTGTAAAGTCACCGAGCAAATGGCTACTTCTAAAACTAGTCCAGCAGGTAAAGAAGATCGTATTCACTTATCTGGAACTAAAGTTAGAGCTATGTTGCGCAAGGGTGAAGTTCCTCCTGCACAATTCTCTCGTCCTAAAGTAGCAGCAGAATTAGCAAGAGCGATGAAAATTGAATCTTAAACTGTGAGCTATCAGCTTTTTGATGACCTTCCTTAAGTTTAAGGAGGGTTTTTTATGTTTTATTAAATAACTTTTTCTTTGAGATCAACCAACTCGACTCTATTCCTGATAACCTGATAGCTAATATCTCAAAGTCATTGTCACAAAATGGGACTTAATCGTCGAACTTTTTTGCAAAAGGCTGGATTAGCCTTGTTTTCCGTTGGACTATCTGAAACAGGAATTTCTCTATTGGGCAGCCGTGAGCGACTGGCACCTTGGCTCCAACCCTATGTACAAACTTTAGCTGCGCCTACTAACCGTAAACTGGCTCTCCTAGTTGGGGTTAACGAATATCCTCAAAGCGAAAGCTTAGCTGGTTGTTTAACCGACATAGAATTGCAGAAAGAACTATTAATTCAGCGTTTTGGATTTAATGCGGCAGATATTCTGACCTTAACCGATGTGCAGGCTACTAGAGAAAATATTGAATCTGCTTTTTTAGAGCATCTGGCTGCTCAGGTAAAACCTGGTGATGTGGTTGTTTTTCATTTTAGTGGTTATGGTAGTCAGGTTAAAATTCCGGCGACTACTCAAGCTGCCACGATCAATCCAGTATTAGAGGGCGAATCATATCGTTTGGTGGATAGTCTAGTTCCTTTCGATGGTATTCTCCCGACCAAAGGAGAGCCTGCTAGTAATGAGCTACTAAAAGATACTTTAATTTATTTAGGGCGATCGCTGCCGACAGAAAATGTCACTCTGGTGTTAGATACTAGTTTTAATGCCCAAAAAAGTTTTTTACAGGGTAATCTTAGAATCAGAGCTTGTGAATTGAAGGATGAGAAACCTAATCCAGGGGGCCTAGCTTTTCAAGAATTTCTCAAAATAAGATTGGCAACAGGAGGATTACAAGGGGGATTAAAAGCACTTCCTAGCTCAGAAGTTTTATTGACCGCTGCGAGTCAAGATCAAGTTGCAGTGGAACAAACTTGGGATGGTTTTAATGCTGGTTTATTTACCTATTCCTTGACTCAACATCTGTGGCAAACTACCCCTAAAACGAAAATACTGAATATCCTACAGCGTACTAGCGAAACGGTGGCAACTGCTACCGATAATTTAGAACAACCGACTATTCAAGGGAACTTTACGGCAAAAACTCTGCCCTATCATACTGCTCCAACAAGCTTGCTAGGCGCTGATGGATTTGTGTCGGCGATCGATAGTAAAGGAGTTTATCTAAAACTTACAGGAATTCCTTTGGGTATCATTGATTGTTATGGGGTTCATTCTTGTTTTGCCTTCAATAGTGAATCGAGAAATTGGAACCAAAATAATTTACTGCAAATATTATCTCGTGACGGACTTGAAGCGAAAACTCAACTAATTGAAGTTATAGAATCAACACCGAAAATCCATGTAGGACAAACAGTTCAAGAAGTGATTCGGGTTTTTCCGCAAGATTTGGGTCTAATTGTTGGTTTATATGATTTAGAAAGAATCGAAAGAGTTGATGTAACTAGTGCCTTATCTACGGTAAATACTGTTACTAGTGCGATAGTTGCAGAAGACCAAAATGTAGATTGTCTTTTGAGTAAAGTCCCAAAAACTGACACTGAGGTCGGTTATGGCTTACTAACTGTGGCTGGAACAATAATTCCTAAAACTGTGGGAGATAGTACAGAGGCAGTCAAGTCAGCGATTAGTCGTTTGGAACCTCAATTTGCCAATTTATTAGCTGAAAAACTATTGGAACTGACTGTTAATGAAGAATCTTCTCAATTGCCCTTGGAAGTAAGTGTAGAAAGCTCCAGTATATTATTCCGGAAGACTTCTAGAGCATCTGAGTTAGCAAATTTTTCCCACACAGCGGTAGAGCTTCCGATGTTAATCGCAGGTTCTCAGGTTAAATTGCATCTGAGGAATCATAGCGATTGCACTTTATACGCCATGATCTTGGAAGTTAATAGTAAAAATAATCTAGTGGCCCCTTATATACCTAAGAATATGGACGAAGAGGGCAAATTAGTCGAGCTAAAGGATATCGCGATCGCGCCTAATTCCCAAAAAATTATTCCTCAAGCTGCCGATTCTTGGGAATGGAACATTGCTCCGTCTGAAGGCATTACCCAAATCTACGTAATTTGTGCGATCAAACCCTTTAGTAATACTCTGGGGTTAATCTCGCAAATGCCTACTGCCAAATTAGCTCGTCCCCATATTCTAAATATTTCTGAGCCGTTGGCCATAGTTAAAGGTATTCTCCAAGATTTAAACGATGCTAGTGCGGTTAATCCAGACATTGTTGACCCGAATAGTGTTTATGCCCTTGATACTCAATCTTGGGCTAGTTTGAAATTTACTTATCAAACGGGAAACTAAGTAAATTGAAATAATAAGCGATGAATCTTTTTCTGGGATTTTTAGATCACGCGATCGCGTATTCAGTAACCTGCTTTTCTCTGTCTTGAGTACTACTTTAAAATAAGTACATTTTGATGAATACGGAAGTCAAACTAACAACGATAACCGCCATAATCCCTAAGCCAGAGAATAGTTTTTCTGTTGTTGAGATAGATGCAAATTTTAAATTATCCTCAAGATACTTATTCATTTCTACCGCAAGCCAGCGTTTTTCTGCTCTAGTTAGATATTTTCCAAATATATATTCATCTATTTCCATCAATCTTTCAGAGTCCATTACTGTATCTAGATGCCAAAAACCATTAACTTTGCGCTTAATAACAATTTTCGATGAACTACATTCAACTTTAGTAGGATACTGCATCTCTCTAAGAAGTTTATATTGTAACTTAAAATTACAGCAAAATTGAGTTATCACTACTAACCAAGAAATATAGAAAGATATGTTGAGAGGGAAGTAAATTGTATATAACCACAATAATAGAGTAAAAGCTATGGCTTGAGTAAGATAGATAATATTAGAAATTACGCTTGAGCTGACTAGAGTCGCTCTTGCTAGTAGGATCAAAGCCAAAATTCCTACGGGATGAACGCAAATAATAAGAATTCCCGCATTGAGCAAGAAAAATAAAATCCAAGCAAATAGTAAATAGTAGCTGATGCTCTTGTGTTTAGATAGACGAGCAGGAGGTAGATTCATAATTAGTTTTTTTTGGTAATAAGTTAATTTTATTTTGCTATTTCGAGGTTTTTTAACACTATTATTTTTGTAATTGCTAATTAAATTTTTGTCGTGCAAGACTTTAAGAGCATCCTCAGCTTTGGGAAAGCGATCGCAAATATCTGGAGCAACTAATTTATCTAGCCACTTAGCAAAATTTCGGTTGAGTTTTGCTTGTTTCCGAAAGTTTAACTTAAGATTTTCTTGGGGTAATTCAGCAGGAGATTTAAGAGTTAAGAGAAATAATAAAGTACAACCTAGACTATACAAATCTGTTGCTAAGACTGCACCTCCGCGAAACTGTTCAGGAGCCATATAGCCATAAGTTCCCACCACCGTACTACCCATTACTGTGTGATGATAAGTATCTTGTACTGCTCCAAAATCCACGAGAAATAGATTGCCTGTATCGGGCTGATAAATAATATTTTGCGGTTTTAAATCGCGATGAATTACGGGAGGAGTTAGCTGCTGTAAGTAAACCAATATTTCTAGTACTTGTTCAGCGATCGCTTTTATTTCTGACTCCTCTGGCTGCCAACCTGCATTAATTAAACTTGCTATAGATTTTCCTGGTGCAAGTTGTTGAATAATATAAAAAGAAGAATTTTCTTCAGTTTCTAGTTGAAAATAATCGAGATATTCGGGAATACTCGGATGTTCTAGTTGCCGTAAAATCTTGGCTTCTCGCTCGAATAGTTCAATTTTCTTCCAATCTTCTAACTGATTCAAAGATAAAACTTTTATGGCAACTGTTGTCCCTTTAGTTAAATCTTGAGCTGCATAGGTAATACCACTACCGCCTTCTCCTAATTGATTGATAATAGAATAGCGTTCTTGAATAATATTACCTGAATTATAAATAGTCTCCATAATAAACAAGAATAAGAATAAAAGTTATTTAGAAAATTTTTTATTAACTAAATTAATCATTTCCTCACTTCCGTAAAAATCAGCAAGGTCTACAATCGAAATATATCCATATTGATAATCGTAAAACATGTTTTTTCCTAAATTTCTCACCAACGTTTTATTGTTCGAGATTAATCTAATAAACTCTATGTTGTCATCGATAACTGCCGACTTGACTCTAGATAACACAACATGATTAATATGATTCTCCTTGATGTCATCAATCAAGTACTGAGTTATGGAATGATTATTTTGCTCGAAAGCTAAAGAGATTGGAGTTACACGAGTAGGATAATCAAACTCCCCATCGTTGCTAAAAGGATGAGAGCCGATGATATTTGCATCTGCTTCTTGTTCGAGTAATAGCATAACCATCGTCGGGTTGTCGTTATAAATTGCCCAATGCAAAGCCGTAAAATCTCTAGAGCTTGACTGGAAATTTATGTCAACAGCTTTGTTTATTAGTAATTGAACTGTTTCCAATTCATTCGCTCTTGCAGCTTGATTGAAAACAGCTTGATTATACAAGTTGGGATTATCCTTACTCGCCAAGGTGCATTCCGATAGTTGCTTTAGATCGCCACTTCGGCTTGTAACAGCTATATCCAACCTACCTCCTGACCTTATATAGTGGTTCATGCCTTTATAACTATGACAAACATTGAGAGGATGATACCCAAGTTTACTCAACACCCTCCAATGAGGAGAATAACTTGACATTTCCGTTAACACACTGAAGTAAGCCATCAAAAACGCTGGTAGTATAAAAAAAACAAACAACACAATCGTCGCAACCTCAAAGTCTTCTTCATCTTTGATTTCTAAGAATTTTTTCGGCTTAGTTTCTTGCCGGATATTTAATTCCGCCAAAGCTTCATCGACAGATTTATAACGATATTGCAAACTCGGTTCGAGGATTTTATCGAGCCAGTCAGCAAACTCTTCAGAAATATTCACCGAAGCACGAAAGTCTAATTTGAGAGTATCTTGTGGTAATTCTGCAGGAGATCTGTTCGTCAGTAGATATAACAGAGTTGCACCCAAGCTATATAAATCAGTAGCAGGGACAGCTCTACCACGAAACTGTTCGGGAGCCATATAACCATAAGTTCCGACTACAGTACTACCCTGCATTAGAGTATTATAATAGGTGTTCTGGACTGCGCCGAAGTCTACTAGAAATATCTTTCCATCTTGACTAAGAATAATATTTTGTGGTTTAAGATCGCGATGAATAACAGAAGGCTCTAGGGAATGGAGATAGCCAAGAACTGATAGTATTTGTTCGGCAATATTTTTTATATCTTTCTCTGTGGTATGCCAACCAGATTCTACCCAAGCAGATAGGGATTTTCCTGGAGCTAAAGTTTGAGCTAGATAAAAAGCACGATTATCTGGAGTGTCTACTTGAAAATAATCTAGATACTGAGGAATTGCAGGATGATTCAGGTTTGCTAAGACTTCGGCTTCTCTCTCAAATAGTTCGATCTGCTTCCAGTCTTTAAGACGATTTAGAGATAGTGCTTTGAGTGCAACTTGTTTTTGGGTGTTTAGGTCTTTTACCCTATAGGTGATACCACTACTACCCTGACCGAGTATATCGATTACTTGATAGCGACTATAAATGATTTCTTCTGGCTGATGTTTTAAGCTCATGGAATAAAGCTTATTTAGTGACATAATCAAGCCACGATTTTAGCCTCTATTCTATATATCTACCTCTCAAGTTCTTATATGTTCATGCCAATTTCAAAAGTCATAGTAAACAAACCTAGAAATAAAGTTTACCGAGTAATTTTATTGAACTTATGCGATCGCATTTCATCTGTGGTGAGAAATTCAATTAGCTAGTGAGATCCTGCGTCTGTTAACTTGTCAAATTCCTCAGACGGTAAAGGATTTCCTAAAGGATACCGCTGCCCTAAAGGCGCGCACAAGCTTTGCGTCCATGCAACCTCTCTAACCATGATAACTATTTGTTAACTATTGAACTTATCATTAACTACTATTCCTAACATTTCTTGGTGAGATTGTTTAATTAATTCCTTAGTATCAAGGGATATTTTCGGATTAGTAAAACCTATTCTTCCCACTAAAATCATCCCATCAGTAAACTGAGTAATTTTCAGCGCATCAGTCGATAATGCGATCGCGGGAGTGTCAAACAGCACCAAATCATATTGCTCTCGAACCCTATTAATAAATTCTGACATTGATGCCGATTCCCATAAAGACAGATAATCTTCAACCATAGAACCTGCCGTAATCACATTTAAATTCATACTAGGCGATTGCACCACATCAGCAAATTCAGCATCTTTTTTTAAGATATCAGTTAAACCTAAATTATTATCAATCTTCCAGATTTCTTTTTGCCTCGGAGTCTGGGAATTAGCATCAATGATCAAAACTTTTTTTCCCAATTGAGTCGTCAGAGCAGCCAGATTGGAGATAAATGTTGATTTTCCTTCACCCATACTAGAACTGACAACACTAATTAATTTAATTGCTTGATCTGGCCTGGCCTGTAGCAAATTATCATAAACTATTTTATAGGCTTCACAAGCAACAGAATACGGCGCTTCCAAAACAAACCTTTCTAGAGCAACCGGGTCTGAACGATGAGAAAGATGAAAATCAGATTTTCTTAGATTAGGAATTTCTCCGAGAATCTTTGAGTTAAATAATTCGCTAATTTCTGCAATATTTTTTAAAGTAGGATTTCGACTTTCTAAAGCGACAATAGTTGCTAATGCCAAAATAAATCCTAGCCCAACACCACTAAAAGC
>JBCCYD010000144.1:0-13439 GCA_039190385.1 Cyanobacteria bacterium P01_F01_bin.143
TATAAATAATCATTTAAATATAATTAATCAATGGTAAGACCCAAAAATCGCAGAATTGGCCTGTTTGACAGTGGTGTTGGCGGACTTACGGTCTTAAAGCAAATGTATCGCCGACTTCCTCAAGAATCAATTCTCTATTTTGGTGATACAGCCCGACTTCCCTATGGAAACAGATCTCAAGCCGAAATCCTCCAGTTCGTGCGAGAAATCATCGATTGGATGTTGACCCAAGATGTCAAGATGATTGTTATGGCTTGTAATACCAGCTCAGCTCTAGCATTAGAAATTTTACAAAAAGAATATGATATTCCGATTTTAGGGTTAATTCTTCCTGGGGCAAGGGCTGCGGTAAGATTGGGTAAAAGGATTGGCGTTATTGCCACACCCGCTACGGCTGCTAGTGATGCCTATCGTCAAGCAATTCAAGAAGTTGATCCCACCACAGAAGTTTGGCAGGTTGGTTGTCCTGAGTTTGTGATGTTAATTGAGCAAAATCAATTGCATTCTGACTATACCAAGCAGGTTACTCAAGAATATTTGCAACCTCTACTAAAACATAAAATCGATACTTTAATTTATGGTTGTACTCATTATCGGCATTTGGAACATCTTTTTCGCGTAATTTTGCCTTCTGCTGTCAAAATTGTTGATCCGGCTGAACATATTGTGATTGCTGCGGAAAAAGAATTGGAGTTGATGGGAATTAAGAGTAATCAACCAGCTGTGGCTACTCGTTTTTATGTCAGTGGTTCCCCTGAAGATTTTGCCAACTTATCTCGACAATGGTTGGGTTATCGACCCATGGTTCATTGTCAAAAGTTGAATATGCCAGTGGAGATGAGGGATCAATAATTGGTGGACTTTTCGCTTAGAATAAATGTATCTTGATTCTTAGTGCAAAGTATATTTAAAGTGAATAACGAACAGAGTGGCGATCGCCTAGATAGAATTGAAGCCATAGTTGAGTCAAATTCCCGTGCCATTCAAGCCATGAGTGAGCGACAGGCAGCAATGATGGAACAACAGGCAGTACATCAAGCGGCATATCAACTGAAACATCAAGAAATAATGGCCATAGTTGAATCAAATTACCGTGCCATTCAAGCTATTAGTGAGCAACAGACAACAAATCGCCTTAAACATGAAGAAGCAATGGCTGAAATGCGAGAGTTAATGAAGAAAATGGCAGAAACTCAGAGTAGCCTGACAAAAATTCTGATTAATCACGATGAAGATCGTCCGACGATTCTAAGAAGATTAATGACAATTGAGAACAAAGTAGATCGAATCTTAGAACAAAATCAAGAATAATTATTTGCCACAAATCTACAAGAAACAAAATTTATGACAAATCCAAAATCAGATAATAATTTAGAATCTAGTGACTTCAACCTTTGGAACTATAAACCTTGGTGGTGTCAGCCTTGGTCAATTATTTTGACAGGAATCGTTATTATTACGGGTAGTTGGTTGGTACTCAAAATTCTTTGGCTAACTATATTAGTTGCGATTCCTATTTGTTTATGGTGGTTTTATTTCCTAATCAAATATCCACAATTAGCTAAAGAATATTACCTTAATAACCAGTGAAAGTTGGAAGAAGGATAAGCTAACTGTTAGGAATAATCACAAAGCCTAGAAATCAAGACTTATTACTCATTACTTATTACTCATTTTGTTATGACTGAAAATACAGGACTGTTTAATCGTCGCTTTGCGTCTAATTTTATCCCCCTGCCGCCTTTTCAAGTGCCAGCAGTCGGTTCGATCGCACCAGATTTTAGCTTGCCGATTATTGGGGATGACAATAAGGTAAAGCTTTCAGACTATCAAGGAAAACAACCTGTAGTTTTAGCATTTACTCGGATCTTCACCGAAAAACTATTTTGTCCTTATTGCTATCCTCACATCCAAGAGTTGAAAGGACGCTATCAAGAGATCAAAGATAAAGGAGCTGAATTCTTGATGATTACGAGTACCGACCCAGTTCAAAGTCAGCAAATTGTTGACCAACTCAACTTGCCTTATCCTTTTCTCTACGATCCTGATTGCCTTATCTTTCGCGACTACGGAGTGGGACAAGCCCTTGGAGCACCTTTACCAGCTCAATTCATAATTAATCGAGAAGGTCGTATTACCTTTAGACATCTATTTTCTTTTCTTGACGGCAATGCCTCCTCAGACGAAATTCTGGCAGAGCTGGATAAGCTAACTGAAGAGGCGTAATTTTAGCTTATCTGATGTGATCAAGCGGATATGATTTTTAAGGAGGAAAAAGTTGAGCGATTCAGCCTATGCTTCACAGGTTAAGACTGCTATTGAAACTCTCAAGATAGAACTTCCAAGTCTATTTGAGACTGATATCTCCTACGACATTTATACCAAAGATATCTATTTTAAAGATCCGGTCAATACCTTTAAGGGTAAGTTCAACTATCGTATTATTTTCTGGACTTTAAGATTTCACGGTAAACTCTTTTTTACCTCACTCTATTTTGACTTGCACGATGTTACACAAACAGAATCAGATATCATTCTAGCCAATTGGACTGTTCGAGGTAATTTGCGAGTTCCCTGGAAAGCTAGCATTTTTTTTAATGGCTATTCTACCTACAAGCTTACTTCAGAAGGCTTAATTTATGAGCATATTGATACCTGGGATCGTAAACCAAGTGAGATTCTCAAACAGTTTTTTCGCCGAAAGCCTTTGCAGGGAAGGAATGAGTAATGGGCAATAAGGAAAAGCACATTCTACTATAAGCTTGTGTTTTACCATTTTAAAGAGTGATCGCTGGTTCAAGTGATCGAAATCTGAGATAGTGATTGGATGAACCAATCAACACAGACCGATCCTAAACCACCCAAAGATTCTATCAAGCTGACAGCAGAGACAGTCAATTATCTGATCAAGATACTACTAAATAGTTGGAGCAAATTCTTTAATAGTAGAGCTGCGATCGCGAATCCTTCTAATCTTTCTCAACCCAATAAACATTCCTTTGAATTTATATTTTTGTAATGCTTTTGCTGAGCACTAGCTTATTTTCGTGATAATATAGGTAGTTACCCTAGAAGTTTCTTGAATCTTAGAATCCAAGATAAAGGAGGAAGCATAATCGATGACTGGTGCTACCAATTGTTCACCATCAGAGGAATCGTCAAAGACTGGAAAACGAGTTTTCATCAGTTATCGTGCGCAGGAGCCAGATCAAACTTTAGCCAAGGCTTTCCACGATCGCCTAAAAGCTGCAAATCATCAACCATTTATGGCAGCAGAGAGCATTGCCTGGGGAGAGAATTGGGTAGATCGCATTGACCAAGAATTAAGGCTTTGCGATTATTTTTTGCTGCTGTTATCCGAGCAATCGGTTACCAGCGACATGGTGGCAGGAGAAGTCCGAATCGCGAAACAACTAAAAGATAAATTGGGTAAGCCAGTTATTTTACCGATTCGGGTTAATTTACCCCTTAATGATCCACTTAACTATGAGTTAAGAAGTAGCTTAGAAACTATTCAACAAAAGACCTGGTCATCCACCGATGATACGCCTAAATTATTACAAGAAATTTTAAAGGTTATAGATGCTGGGGCGGCTCCTGAACCATTAGATAAGGATAATATTATTGCTCCTGTGGTAACTGCTAGCTCGCAAAATCGGCCTCCATTACCTGTTGTTGATTTAGAGTTGCCTAGTGGAACGATGCCTCTAAATTCTAAATATTACATTAGGCGAGAGCCTTGGGACAGTCGCTGTCTGCAAGAGATTGGAAATCGAGCGGGTTTGGTAAGAATTAAAGCCCCGAGGCAAATGGGCAAAACTTCTCTTTTAGCTAGAATTCGAGAACAGGCTCATGTTTTAGGCTATCAAACAGTAACATTAGATTTTTTAGAGACAGATGAAACAACTTTTGATCATCTCAATTGTTTTTTAAAGAGTTTTTGTTCCTTAATAAGTTTGCAATTAGATATGTCGCCACAAAAAATTAGATCATACTTTGAAGAATATTGGATAGAAGATTTATTCGGGCCTAAAATTAACTGTAATAACTATCTTCAAAATTGTATTTTTCCTGTAATAGACAATTATTTATTATTAGTAATAGATGAGCTAGATCTCCTTTTTTCCAGTGACAAAGTAGCCAAGAAATTTCTCATGTTATTAAGAGCTTGGAATGAAAAAGCTAAAGTAGATACAACTTGGGCAAAACTAAAAATGGCGCTTGCTTATTCAACAGAATCCTACGTGGTTTTTGAAGATATCAATCATTCGCCCTTTAACGTAGGATTAACAGTAGAACTGCCTGAATTTACCCCAGAACAGGTAACAATTTTGGTAGATAAGCATAGACTGAATTGGGGAACAAAAGAGGTTACAGCTTTGATGAATATGGTTGGTGGGCATCCTTATTTGATTCGATTGGCGCTGTATCAGATTGCAAACCAGGATTTGGCATTAGACCAACTGCTGGCAGAAGCTTCTACCGATGCTGGGATATATGGTGAACATCTGCGACGGCATCTCTGGAATTTAAAACAGCATCCTGATTTGGCAAAGGCATTTCTACAGGTAATTAGCTCTGATAGCCCAGTAAGTTTGGAATCAATACTAGCATTTAAGTTAAATGGTATGGGATTAATTAATTTACAAAACGATAATGCAGTTCTGCGACATGAACCAATGTATCGTCCATATTTCCGATCGCGATTGAAGGTGATCTCATGAACAATTCAACCATTGAGCATTCTTTCTATAAGGTTGGCGGAGCTTTACCACAGGATGTACGGTCTTATGTGACACGGGAGAGCGATCGCGAATTATACGAAGCTCTCAAAGCTGGGGAATTTTGTTACGTTCTAAATTCTCGACAAATGGGAAAATCAAGCTTATTGGTTCGAACCTTAACCAAACTAGAAGCTGAAAACTGGGCAGGAATTACTATCGATTTTTCTGAAAAAGATAGTCAAGCTGATATGTCAGATCGCTGGTACAACGGGATTATCAATCAACTTAACAGTCAATTTAATTTACTTAGTTTTAAAGAGTTTTTGACTTGGCTCAAAGAACGAGATTTTCTAGCTCCTGTTGAGAGATTAGGAGCATTTATTGAGACAGTTTTACTGGAAAATATTCAGCGCCCCATTGTTATTTTTATCGATGAAATTGATAGTACTCTTAATCTAAATTTTACCGATGACTTTTTTGCGTTGATTCGTGCTTGTTACAACAAACGTGCCAAGGATTCTAATTATCAGCGGTTAACTTTTGCTTTATTTGGGGTAGCAGCTCCTTCTGATTTAATTAGTGATACTAAACGAACTCCTTTTAATATTGGCAAAAGTATCGATTTAAAAGGATTTACCCCACAGGAAGCTTTGCCTCTAGCTGAAGGATTGAAGGCAAAATCTGCTGATCCTCAAAAAGTTTTACAAGAAATTTTGCATTGGACAGGAGGACAACCTTTTCTTACTCAGCGATTATGTCAGTTAGTGGTTGATAAAAGTTTGACTATTGATTCGGGAAGTGAAGCGAAACTGATTGCAGAATTAGTAAGGTCTCGCATGATTGAGAATTGGGAATTCCAGGATCAACAGGAACATCTCAAAACAATTCGAAATCGACTGATTAATGATGGGCAAAAAGCGGGATATTTGCTGGAATTGTATCGGCAAATTCGGCAAGCGGGGAAAATTATTGCTCAAGATATTTCTGAAGAGCAGGAGTTGCGTCTTACTGGGTTAGTTGTCAAAAGAGATGGCAAACTGCGAGTGCACAACCCCCTCTACCAAGCTGTATTTGATGAGGTATGGATTGATGCCGAATTAACAAAGCTGTATCCCTTCTTCTACAGAGTTGGCGGAGCCTTACCGCAGAATATACCTTCTTATGTCACCAGAGAAAGTGATCGAGAATCATACAAAGCTCTCAAAGCAGGAGAATTTTGTTACGTTCTCAACTCGCGACAAATGGGAAAATCGAGCTTATTGTATAGAACCTTAACCAAGCTAGAAGCTGACAAATGGGCTGGAATTACTATCGATTTTTCTGAGAAAGATAGTCAAGCTGCTATGTCAGATCGCTGGTACAACGGGATTATCAATCGACTTAATAGTAAATTTAATTTGCTCGAATTTAAAGATTTTCTTACTTGGCTTAAAGAACGAGATTTTTTAGCTCCTGTTGAAAGATTAGGAACATTTATTGAGACAGTTTTATTGGCAAATATTCAGCGTCCCATTGTCATTTTTATAGACGAAATTGATAACACTCTTAATCTCCCGTTTACCGATGACTTTTTTGCGTTGATTCGTGCTTGTTACAATAAACGAGGTAAGGATTCTAATTACCAGAGGTTAACCTTTGCTTTGTTTGGGGTGGCAGCTCCTTCTAATCTGATTAGTGATACTAAGCGAACTCCTTTTAATATTGGCAAAAGTATTGATTTAAGAGGTTTTACAACCCAGGAAGCTTTGCCTCTGGCTGAAGGATTGAAGGCAAAATCTGCTGATCCTCAAAAAGTTTTACAAGAAATTTTGCATTGGACAGGAGGGCAACCTTTTCTTACTCAGCGATTATGTCAGTTAGTGGTTGATACAAGTTTAGCGATTACTTCTGGAAATGAAGCAAAACTGATTGAAGAATTGGTAAGGTCTCACGTAATTGAAAATTGGGAATTGCAGGATCAACAGGAACATCTCAAGATAATTCGGAATCAACTGCTGAATAATGAGCAAAAAGCAGGATATTTGCTGGAATTGTATCGGCAAATTCGGCAAGCGGGGAAATTTATAGCTCAAGATATTTCTGAAGAGCAGGAGTTGAGTCTTACTGAGTTAGTAGTCAAAAGAGATGGTAAATTGCGAGTTTATAATCCAATCTATGGAACTATATTTGATGAGGCATGGATTGATGCTGAGTTGAATAAATTGCGCCCCTATGCCCAAAGTTTTCGAGCTTGGATCTCTTCTGGAAAGACTGATGCTTCTCGTTTGTTGCGGGGAGAAGCACTTATGGAAGCAGAAGAATGGACAAATGGAAAAAGTAGCTTAAATAACGAAGATAGAGAATTCCTGTCTGCTAGTCGTACTCAACTACGGGAAGAGGAAATTGCGAAGAAGGAAAAGGAAGCTGAATTATTAAGAGAGAAAAAAGCCCGAGAGGCCGCAGAAGAGGCAGAAAAAATACAAGCTGGAGTAAATCGTAAGGTTCAAAACAGAATTCGTCTTGGAAGTATTGTTTTGGGTATAACTTTATTGGGTACAACTATTGCAGGAGGATTTAGTGTTGTACAAGTCAAACAAGCTCAAGATACTCTTGCAAAGGCAAATCAAGCTCTTGAAGCAGTTAGAGGGTTATCTGTATTAGCAGGTGAGTTGAGAAGAAATGGAAAAGTTGAGACATCAGATGAATTATTGAGAAAAGCAGGGATATCAACACTAGTATTAAACGAGGAACTAAAGCAAACCTTTCTGCTCGCGGCAACTGCTGAGGCTTATCAGTCTTTGGGTCAGGTCGAAAAAGCTCGAACAATTCTGAATGACTTAAATTTAGAAGCCCTGAATAGTAAGTCTCAGCTTGACCCAAATATTCTGAATCAGGTTAAGGCTTTTGCTTATTTTCAGGCTGGTAAAGTCAGGGGAAAAAACTATTATCAAAATGCTTATGACGCTTTAGAAGCGAGCAATTTTGATCCTTTTAATCCCAATATTGAAACAGATGTTTTGACCGAACAAGATTCAGAAAATATTCTTAGGGGGTTAATCAAATCAAAACATATTGATATCAACTCAGAAACAAATCCCATTGCAATATCTTTTAGAAAACATCTTTATGCTGGATTAGAATCTCTACTAAAACAAGATCGTTTACGAGATGCAGATATCAAAACTTTTGAAGTTATGCTTTATCTCGCAGGGACAAAAGAAAGAGGATTTTTCACAATAGAATCGTTAGAAAACTTTAATTGTGAAGCGCTTAGAAAGATTGACAGTTTTTGGGTAAATTATCCTGAACCTGGAACAGGACATTTTGGTTTCAGTGCGCAAAAAGAAATCTGGCAAAAAAATGGAAGTCCCAATTTTGATTCACCAATAGAAGTATGGAGAAAATTCTATATTGATGTAGGATGGAAAACAGAAGAGTCGGGAATACATTCAGGGGAAGGATATGTGAAATACGAAAACCTGGGTGGGTTTACCAATATTTTAACAAGCAAAAAAGGGAACTTACCTTCATTAGACGTGAGAAAGGGTGTTGAGAGAGAATACTTTCTTGCGCTGAGAACTGTAACCTGTAATTTTTAATGTATAAACACGACAGGAAATGTAAATAATGGAAAACGCAGTATAAGCAAAGCTCAAGCAAAAGCTCTAGCAGCGATGTTTTCTATAGATGTCGGATTATTCATCTAAATGAGAAACAACTTTTTTCCAAGTTACAGTTATTGAACGCTATTTTTTTAGAGACCTAGAGCACAAAATAAATGATTATTCGAGCAATTATCGAATGGGACGAATTGGCCCAAGCTTATTCTGCTACTTGCCCAGAACTCAATTTTGTTTCTTCTTGTGGTGATTCTAAACAAGAAGCGATCAACAACTTAGAAGATGCAATTAAATTAATGTTAGAGCCAATTCCCGATAATTTATATTCTAGTAATTCAAGCTCTGAGCAAATCGAATTAGTTTTGTGAGGGAGTGATTCATGTCGCCTCGTACTCCCAGATTGACTGCCAAAAAAGTTATTAAACAACTTAAAGACGCAGGATTTATTGAAATAAGTCAAACAAGTTCACATCTAAAGTTATTTAATCAAGAGACTCGCCGTACTGCAATTGTGCCAATCCATAGTAGTAAAATAATTCCAATTGGAACTCTTAAAGCTATTGAAAAACAATCTGGTATTAGTTTTTTATAGTTTTTGCCAAATTAAAGAATCTACTTATTCCCTAATTTTTCTCGATACTTATCAGCTTTAGTTAACAAAGACTCAGCAAAAGCGATCGCGTCATCAGCAGCATGACCACCAGTAATTTGCGCTAACTCTTCAATAATCGAATTGCGATCGCTCAAAGCCCGAACCCTGACCACAGTCCTAATCTCAGGAAGATGAGAATCCCCATTTCTCCCCTCAGCACCCGGTTCTTCAACAATAGTTTTCGCCACCTTATAATGAGCATTGGCCATTGCCGCCACCAAAGGCTGATGAGTCACGCAAAGAACTTGATGTTTTTGACTCAGTTGATAAAGCTTTTCCGCGATCGCCTGAGCAACTTTCCCCGATACTCCCGCATCTATTTCATCAAAAACCGACGTATGGGAATCAATATCTGCACCAACAAAACAAGCTTTTAACGCCAACAAAAATCGACTCATTTCCCCACCAGAAGCCGTTTCCGCCAAAGGCTGAATCTCCTCCCCAGGATTAGGACTAAAAAAGAACACAATTTTATCCGCCCCATTAATCGTCGGCTTACAAGGCATCAAACGAGATTCAAAAATTACCTTATCCATTGCCAAAGGTTTTAACTCCTTGACTAATTGCTTTTCTAACTTAATAGCCGCTTTTTGCCGCAGTTGAGTCAACTTCCCACAAGCCTGCTCTAATTTACTTTGACTAAGTTGATATTCCTGCTCCAGAGCCGCTAAAGATTGCTCACTATTGGTAAGTTCCTCTAACTCTGCACTTAATTGATTTTGAGTTGCGATCGCGTCTGCCAATTCCGGGCCATATTTTCGACAAATTTGTTTTAACTGCCGAATTCTCGCCTCTATCTCCTCCAAACGCTCTGGATCAGCTTCCAACTTATCCCCATAACTATTAATTTGTTGGGATGCCTCGGTAATTTGAGCTAATCCTGACTGTACCATTTCCAAAATAGCTGCTAATTCACTATCATATTCCGTCATTTCCTCCAACACAGCTTCTGCTTTGCCTACCAAATCGGCGGCTGCTGCTGCGTCAAAATCATTTTGATAGAGAAGTTGATAGACCTGATAACTAAATTGTTGAAGTTCTACAACGTGAGATAGGCGATCGCTTTCCTGTTCTAAATTTATCAACTCATCTGCTGTGGTTAAACTAGCTTCGGCTAATTCTTTGAGTTGATATTCCAGAAAATCTTGTTTTTGCAATCTTTCCTGCTGAGATTGGCGACGTTGTTCTAACTGAGACTTAGCTTGCTGACAATTTTCATAGGCGATCGCGACCTGTTTCTTGTGTTTAGTTAAAGATTTGCCTGCATATAAATCTAATAACTCTCTTTGTCTGTCGGAAACCAATAAATCGATTGTCTGTCCCTGAGCCGTAATTTCTACCAAATGAGAACGTAACTCGCCCATTAATTTACGATTGGCAAGAACTCCGTTGATCCGCGATCGCGATCGCAATTTGCCCTTAGTAACAGTTAGCTCACGACTACAAACTAGATTGTCTTCCTCTAATAAATCTATTTCCTGTTGCTTCAGCCAAGTTTCTAAAATAGGGTTTATTGTGAAATAGGCTTCAATAGTTGCGCGATCGCTTCCAGACCGAATACTACCCGAATTAACCTTGCCACCCAAAGCCGCATCGATTGCATCGAGAATAATAGATTTGCCTGCTCCAGTTTCTCCTGTGAGGACATTTAAGCCCTGGTCGAAATGTAATTCCAGGCGATCGATCAGGGCGAAATTATTAATTCGTAAAGAAACAAGCATCTACATTCAATAGCTGAGTGCAATTAAGGTTTAAGAGAATCGAAAAAGTCCCTAATCAAAAGTTTAGCGGAACCCAGCAATAATCAGAAACCGCGATCGCTCATTGGTAACAATAATTAATTACAACTCAATTACAAGCAATAAATTCACTGTTCTTAGTTCCACAGGTTACGCCACCAAGGCTGCTCAGAATTATTGGCGTCTACAGAAATAAAATCAATTTTGCTACGAATCTCATTAATGTCCCAACCAGTAAGATTCGCTAAAGTTTGCGCTTCAGTCTCTTGTCTATTTTTGACCGATCGCTGATAGTCTTGACCTGCATCACAACTGATTTGCTCGCGGAAAGGATGGCGAATCACATAACGTCCTTGGAATAATTGACGATTTCCTGTTTCCTGAAAAATTAGATCTTCAGGAAATTTGTCACGAGAATAACGCACATGAAGACGAGTGATAAAAACATTATTGCGAGATCCTGAGTTGAGCCAAAATACCCCAGCTTGTTTTAGTTCTTCTCGATTTAAAGGTTGCGCCGAACAAGGATCGCAACTTGCCATATCCCAGGCATATTCGAGGAATGCTACTTGTTTATTTTCTTTTTCATAGGATTTTTGAAACATAGTGGTAAAGAAGTCGGGAAATTCTTGTTGGACAAATTCGGGAATCTCCACATCTGAAGGTATTTTGACTGTACGATAGTTAGTTAGTTCAATTTGTCCTTTGGGAGAGAGCAGATAAACAATTAAGTCCTGATCTCCTTGGGCATTCATCATTCCCAGCCGAATCGGTAGCATGAATTTGGGAGATTCATAGGCCATTGAAAGGGGACGAAGTTTTTGGAATCCACTGTTGTCAAACTCTTCTAAATTGACTTTGGCCACAAAAAATTTGAGATTTTGTTTGATATAGGGCTGTAGAAGAGAACTTGCTCCTTTCGGTATTTTATAGCCGTTTTGAATTAACCAAGTTTCTAATCCATCAGATTCTTTAGCACTGAGAATTACAATGTCATATTCGCCAACGGTGAATTGTTCTTCTACCGTTACACCTAAAGCATCTTCAGCAACTTCTAATCTCGAACTTGCTGGGCTTCTAGACTGAAATACCGAAGTATTTTCTTGTAACAAATAAACCTGGCAAGGATCGGGATCGAAATATTCCACTAATCTGGGTGCGCTGAAATCGTCTAACCTCTTGATAATTTCAGGCTTGCCAACATTGACTTGTTCCTCCTTCAAAATTACGGGAACAGGAACTACCATCGCAAAATCTTTGACTTCTCCTTGATAGTCATTGGCCATTGTTAGGACTGTTCTCTGCCCATCTCTAGCAATGACAACTTGAGAAGCTTGATTGTATAAATCCGTATCTGCTTTAGCGACATAAAATCCGCAAAATGCTTGTACTGGTTTAATACAGATTATAAACGCGATCGCAAAACCCACCACAGATAACCATATTCGCAGCAATTTCATAATTTAATTTTCTCCACAAAATTTTCGTACATACGTGTCGCTGTAGAGACGTAGCATGCTACGTCTCTACTAGCCAGCAAAATTTCTTTTCCAGGTAAACCTCGGTGCTGACCAAGCCATATCCAATAAAACAGTCAAGGGTGAAATGATAAACAATGCCCAGAAAATAGCTGTGGAAAGATAAAAGTAATTTTGTAATACAAAAGTCAGAAGCGCGATCGCGATCGCCCAGACCAATCTTCCCGCAAAGGCATTGGGAATAGATCGCGGATCGGTCAACATAAACAAAGCAAACAATAATAAACTGCCACTAGATAATTGATGCAACCAAACATCACCCGTCCAACCCAGCCAAACATCTCTAAGCAGTTCTAAACCCGCATAGGTCAGAAAAAAAGTCACACTAGTATCCCAGCGTCCCACTTTTTTGAGGACTATGCCTCCCGTGCCAGCAAATAATAATAAATACCACCAATCGGTACCCCATTGACCAGGAGAGACCCAAGCATCATTGGTGAGTATTAAAGCGGCGATAATTCCAAAATTAGCAGGATTGAAAAAATGCTTGCCATGCCAACGAAACAGAAATTTACTCGCGATCGCCAAAGACCCGGCCAAGACCATAGTTTGATAACTATTTCCTCGCAAAAGCAAACATAATCCCAAGGCCGTAATAGCCGCACTGCGCAGAGAATTTAGCACTTTAGGACTAGTAGCACGAATCATCAAATCCTTAAAAATAAATTTAGATTCAGTATCCGAGCTTAAACTAAAAAACAATTCATCCTTTCTTTTTGCCGATTCTACGATAGAAGAAAGTAGCCACTGGGTAATTAAACAACTTAGGGCGATCGCGATAATTAACCAAGGTTGTAAAGTCCAATCTCTAGTACAAATCCCCAGAAAAAAAAAGCTAGTCAGAAAAATAATTTGGTAATTTCGAGTATCTTGCATAATCATCGTTGGATATGATTTATCAAAACTGAGCTGGAGATTAATTCTCTTTAATTCAGTCCAGCTTATCTATTACTATCTCTCCATTCAACGCCAAATTCCTCTCAGGTTACAGTTCTGGTAACAAAAAAATATTTACTTTTTTTATCTTGACTAGATTTTCCACGGCAAGAAATCACAATTTTTGTTATGCTTCTTCTGCTGTATTATAAACATTCCTTAAACAATCTTCTTGGCTTATTAAAATAGGAGTTCTGCTCTACTGAATCTCACTATCAAGGGAAAATATGCTCATCATATTCTTAAAAAAA
>JBCCYD010000145.1:0-13318 GCA_039190385.1 Cyanobacteria bacterium P01_F01_bin.143
AATTTTTTGTCCTGTACTTAGACTATTTGTATTCTAAAGTAAAAGTCCGAAGGAATCTCAGTTTTGCGATCGCGGATTAAACACGCGATCGCAATTAGCCATTAGCAATTAGCCATTAGCCCATTCAGTATGGAAATATTCACCTCTAGGCTTATCAATCCGTTCATAGGTATGAGCGCCGAAATAATCCCTTTGAGCTTGAGTAAGATTTTGGGGAAGGCGATCGCGTCTATAACTATCAAAATAATCTAGTGAAGCACTAAAAGCAGGGACAGGAATACCCAAACTATTAGAAGTTGCTAACACTTCGCGCCAAGCATCCTGGCGATCGAGAATAGTTTGTTTAAACTCTGGTGCCAACAAAAGATTGGCTAAACGAGGATTCTCATTAAACGCCGCTTTAATTTTATCCAGGAAACCAGCCCGAATAATACAACCACCTTTCCAGATCCGCGCTGTTTCTGCTAGATCCAAATTGTAGTTAAACTCAGAAGAAGCTTTACTCAAAAGAGCCATTCCCTGAGCATAGGAACACATCTTAGAGCAATAAAGAGCATCTCTTATCTTATCGATAAAAGCCTTGGTGTCTCCGTCAAATTTACTAGTAGGGCCAGTTAAATCCTTAGCCGCTGCTACTCGTTGATCTTTATAAGCAGACATCACACGGGCATTAACCGCAGCATAGATCGTGGGAATAGGCACACCCAACTCTAAGGAGCTGACTACTGTCCAACGACCAGTACCCTTTTGTCCAGCCGCATCAAGAATTAGCTCAACCAAAGGCTCTTCAGTTTCGCGATCGCGATTTTTAAAGATATCCGCCGTAATTTCAATCAAAAATGAATTAAGTTCATCAGTCTTATTCCAAGCAGCAAAAACTTCATGGAGTTCGTCACTACTCAAACCTAAACCATTTTTCATCAAATCATAGGCTTCAGCAATTAGCTGCATATCGCCATATTCAATGCCATTGTGAACCATCTTGACATAGTGACCAGCACCACGAGGTCCCACAAATGTAACGCAAGGCCCATCATCTACTTGAGCCGCAATTTTCACCAAAATCGGTTCCAACTCACGATAGGCTGCTTCTGTGCCTCCTGGCATGAGGCTAGGGCCATTTAAAGCTCCTTCTTCTCCGCCACTAACTCCCATACCGACAAAACCAAGACCTGTAGCTTCGAGATCATTAGTTCGTCTTTCTGTATCATCATAGAGAGAATTACCACCATCGATAATCATATCTCCTTCATCAAGAAGCGGTTTCAGTTGTTCGATGACCGCATCCACAGGCTTACCCGCTTTGACCATTACCAGGATTTTGCGGGGACGCTCTAGGGTTTTTACAAATTCTTCAACCGAATAAGCAGCAATCACATCTTTGCCCACGGCTCGCTTTGCCATAAAGGCTTCGGTTTTTGCAGCAGTACGATTATATACAGCGATTGGAAATCCGCGACTTTCCACATTAAGGGCGAGATTTTCTCCCATTACTGCCAAACCGATTACACCAAAAGTTCTTTTTGTCATACGAATCACTAAAGGATGAGCTTACTCGAAAATTTTTCCCCTTTAGGCTAACGCGTACTTTGGTAAATCATCCGTAAAGATGATCTTAAAATTTTAAGAATATTGGCAATCGATGATTTTTTCTTGGCCAACAAGATTAATATTTAGTTAATAATTTTTTCCTAGTTTCTCCTTCCTTTTTCCTTACTATAACCATGACTGGTATCTATAAAAGTCGATTGTTTAATTTTCTCAATCGTCAGAAAATTCGTCTGACTAACCAATTGGGCATAACATTCCGACATTTTCAATTGGCGACAGAAACAGGAGTGAAAACTTTGCTTTATCCTGTTTATATGCTAGCAAGAACTAGTATTTCTTTGAGACAACGACTGAAGTCCGATTCCCAACCTTCGGCTACTCAGGACAAAATATCTGAGGAAAAGAGCATAAGCGAAAACGATTTCTGGTTAGAGGATGAAGAAACAAATTTGCCGGTCAAACCTGATATATCTGGCTTAACAAAAAGTCATAAAGTGAATCTGGAATTATCTCAATCAAGACAAGATAATTCTGGTGTGATCGCGCCAATTAGATTTTTTCGGAAAATGTGGAATCGGGTCAGAACTTCTCCTCTGGCTAGTGGCTCCTCCCAAAATGTGGAATCTAGATCAGAACAAGAATCATTTCAGGGATTAATCCGTCGTGCGATCGCCTATTTCTTTGGTAATAAGCAACAATTACTATCTAGTAAAAACCAAGAAGCTTTACCTGGTGCCCAAGATCCAGAAGGAGGAGAAATTCAACTAAACTCAGTTAATCTTCCTGTCGTTAATTCTCCGCGATCACAAGAGTCTAATTTAACTTTTTTTGCTAAAGTAGGTGGCTGGTTAGATAAGGTAAAAGCAAATATTACTCGTTCTCATGATCCTGAGATTGAATCAACAGAACAAGAGTCTCTCCAGGGGTTAATTCGTCGAGCGATCGCCTATTTTTTTGGTAACAAACAACAATTAGTTTCTGGGACAAATCAAAAAGCTTTACCCAGTGGGCAAAATCCAGAAGGAGGACCAATTCAAGTAACCTCAGTTAATCTTCCTGTGGTTAATTATCCGCGATCGCAAGAATCTAACTTAACTCTTTTCGCTAAAGTAGGTGGTTGGTTGGAAAAGGTAAAAGCAAATATTACTCATTCCCATGATCCTGCTCTTGAATCAACAGAGCAAGAATCATTTCAGAGTTTAATCCGTCGTGCGATCGCCTATTTCTTTGGCGATAAACAACAATTGGTCTCTGGGACAAATCAAGAAGCTTTACCTAGTGCGGGAGATCCAGAAGGAGGGCAACTTCAATTAACATCAGTTAATCTTCCTGTGGTTAATGATTCGCGATCGCAAGAATCTAACTTAACTCTTTTCGCTAAAGTAGGTGGTTGGTTGGAAAAGGTAAAAGCAAATATTACTCGTTCTGATGATCCTGAGATTGAATCAACAGAGCAAGAGTCTCTCCAGATCTTAATACGCAGAGCGATCGCCTATTTCTTTGGCCATAAACAACAATTAGTCTCTGGGACAAATCAAGAAGCTTTACCCAGTGGGCAAAATCCAGAAGGAGGAGAAATTCAATTAATCTCAGTTCATCTTACTGTAGCTAATGATTTGCGATCGCAAGAATCTAACTTGACTTTTTTCGCTAAAGTAGGTGGTTGGTTAGAGAAGGTCACATCAAACATTGCTAGTTCTAAAAATTCAGCTCCTGAATCAGTAGAGCAAGATTCCTGGGGAATTCAGGTCTTAATTCGCCGTGCGATCGCCTACTTCTTCGGCAATAAACAACAATTATTTTCTGGGACAAATTCTCCAGTTCTATCTAGTTTCGATTATATTGATGATAATCTTTCTGCTGCGCTACCTTTTTCCTCGTTTAGTCTTCCTGCACCATCAAAGACTTTATCAGTTACTTTGCCATTTAAGTATTGGAACCTAAGCCTACCTAGCTTTGACCAAGAGGATAATAGTTTATCTGCAATAGGGACTGAATCAATAGCATTAGAAACAGTTGCGCTCAATATTTGTTCCGAAAGTATTTTATCGATAAATCAAACAAAATCAGAAAATTTAACCAATATTCCTTTAGAATTTTCCTCAGATTTTTGGGAAGCTGAAGTAATCACAATTGGCTATGTCAAAAATCTGTTAGAGAGAATTTTAGAATTTATCGACAAAATAATCTGGTGGATCGAAAAACAATTCGTAAAACTCTGGCAATTTTTCCAATCACTGATAACTGATAACTGTTAGCTGTTAACTGAATAAAAGGCTGCTTTAGCTGCTGCTTGTTCTGCTGCTTTTTTGGAGCGTCCGACCCCTTTACCTAAAAAGCGATCTTTTACTTGATCATCTTCAACAAAACCATGTAACCAGACTTCGGCAACAAAACGTTCTTCTTGTGTTGCGGGTTGTTTATTTTCTGAAACTTGATATTTGGGCAGAATTTTATATTTTCCCTGAGTCCATTCCTGGAGTGCATCCTTATAATTTTCCCTTGCGGGATCGCTACGAACTTTGGCTGATTGTTCTTGCAAAGCTTGATCCAACCAAGGACGAATCAAATCCATATTATGGGTACTCAAATATAATGCGCCCAAAATTGCTTCAAAAGCATCGGCCAACCAGGATTGTCTGCCTGTGCGGTTCCCCTTGGCTGTAGGGCCCATGATTAGATAAGGTTCAATGCCATAGTAATTTGCTAACTCTGCCAAAACGCGATCGCTGACAACAATGGAACGAACTGCCGCAAATTCGCCTACTGTCTCTTCGGGATAGGTTTCTAATAAAATTTCAGCCGAAAGTAATCTAACTACCGCATCCCCAACAAACTCCAATTGCTCGTAATTTCTTGTTTCACAAGCACTAGGATGAATTAAAGCCAAATCAAGTAACGACCAATCGATAGGAGCATTGGCCGGTAAACCTAACTTTTGGCTCAATTGTTGTAATTGTTTCTGGCGTCGGGGATCTTCAAGCATTAGAAATTATAAAAAAAAGAAATAGAGAGAGTTGGCACATAAGCCGGATTTTGTTCCCAGAGAGAAATGCGCAGTATACTACACACCTCTTCTAGGGGCGATTATCTATCTAGGATGGCTGTTACCAACCATCTCATGCGGTTCACCTTAAACGGGAGGGGAAAAAGACCAACCCTAATCCCTTCGACCTTGCTCCCAACCGGGGTTTACCGAGCCAGTACCTCTCGATACTGCTGGTGCGCTCTTACCGCACCTTTGCACCCTTACCCTTCTTCAGTTATCAGTTATCAGTCTTCAGTAAACAGTGAGGAAACAACTGATAACTGATAACTGCTAACTGTTAACTGAAATGAGGGCGGTATTTTTCTGTGGCACTATCCTCGCAGTTGCCTGCACTGGGAATTACCCAGCAAGTTTGGTCTTTTGGGAGTCCGGACTTTCCTCACTAATTGACAATTTTTGTGACAAAAAGTGCAACCACCTCACCTACTCTCTCTATATCTAGTTTATTTTAAAATGAAGTAGTTGTATCCAATCAGAGTGTTGGGGTTTCCCCCATAACAATATTATTCATGAACAAAGATTCTGAAATTACCTCCTTTTCCCCAACTTCCCCAGCTGTCAAACAAGTTGCCTCAACTTTGATCCTATTAGGCACTATCGGATTTTGGTCACAGTTGATTTTTGGTACTCTCTCATTGGTAATGCTATTCTTTGGGGCTGCGATTTTGGGTAGTGGGGGAGACCCTAGTGGCAACGAAAATTTAGCTCTTTTTTGTGCTGCCCTTGGTGTCCTAACTCTGATTCTAAGCGTATTCTTCTTTTTCCGTCGTTACATTTCTATCGGTAAAGCTCTCAAAAAGTCTCGCTCTAGCAGCGATCGCCCCAATAAAAAATTTACCCTTAGATTGATTAGATTAGGATTAACGAGTAATCTTATAGGGATGCTAATCTCTATTCTTGGAGCAGAAGCCTTTGCCGGCATTTTATTGCGAAAAGCTTCGAGAGTTCCACCTGTAACTAATACTCTCCTTGATGCTAGTCAATTAATTAATCCCGCAGAAATGACAGCTCTATTGGCTAATATACATACGATTTTTTGCCATTTTGCTGGCATCACTCTCGGCTTAATCTTACTTGAACGCATTAATCGATAGAAATAATAATTCTTAATTTTCAATTTTCAATTCTCAATTGCTTAATATGCAGCAAACTCGCTTAAATTCCTTAATTTCAACAGCAGGTGGACAGATAGAACTGTTGTTTAATAATCCCTGGCGTAGAATTTCCCTTAGTATTATTAGTCTATTAATGGGATTTTTTATGGGTGCAGCGATCGTCAGTAGCGCTGGACAAGATGCAGTCTGGGATATTACTGGTGCGGCTATTTTATTAGTTTTTGCCGAATTAGTAAGTAAGTGGGTTTATAGCCGCAAGAAAAGCGCCCCCAATACTTTAAGACCTCTATTGATGGAGGTTCTAAATCTCTTTAAAATTGGTCTCGCCTATAGCCTTTTCTTAGACGCATTTAAGTTGAATTCGTAACATAATGCAAAAACTCGATTTGATAACTTCTAGTATTCTACTTAATTGGGTTCATGGGAAACAGCCACAAGAAATTGAGCTAGAAGAACTCATAAAAAAAGAATTAGCAGATCCAGTTAAAACAAAGGCTTTCGGCATTAACAAAAATAACGCTCAGCAATTGATTGAAGCCAGATCCCAGCTTTTTTGTGCTGCTTATTCCAATGTCTTAGAATGGTGTAATCTTAATGGCCTCAAAGATACAGGCAACAATATCTTGAATCTGATGTGGAATATTTGGCTACCTTTGGCGGTCAATCTGGCAGAACTTCGTCAAAATTTAGACCGGACACCAATTCAAGGGATCTTAGGCTCTCAGGGAACGGGAAAAAGTTTTTTGGCGTCGATTCTACGTCTTATTCTTAGTCATTTTGGTTATACAACGGTTAACTTATCCCTTGACGATCTTTATAAAACTCATGCTGAACGTGTAAGGTTAAGGAAAACTGATCCTAGATTAATTTGGCGAGGACCTCCAGGAACTCATGATATTTATTTGGGTCTACAGATTCTGGAGAATTGTCTCCAAGAAGATGGTTCTGATCAAATTTTGATTCCTCGCTTTGATAAATCTGCCCATAATGGAGAAGGGGACAGAGACAAACCAGAAGCTATTGATCGAGTAGATATTGTTTTATTTGAAGGCTGGTTTGTTGGGGTTAGACCCATAGAAGAGACTCTTTTCGATATTCCCATCCCGCCAATTGTAACGACAAAAGATATTCGATTTGCCAAGGATAATAATGAAAGACTCAAGGCCTATATTCCGTTATGGGAGAAATTAGATAGTCTTTTAATGTTGTATCCTGTGGATTATCGTTATAGTAAACAATGGCGCAAACAAGCTGAACAGCAAATGATTGCTAGTGGCAAAACGGGCATGAGCGATCGCGAAATTGAGTATTTTGTTGATTATTTTTGGCGAGCTTTACATCCAGAATTGTTTATTTCTCCTTTGATTCATCAACCCAATTTAGTAGAATTAGTGATTGAAATTGATCAAAATCACAACTACAACAAAATATATAAACCTAGTAATGAGTAATGAGTAATAAGTAATGGGTAATGAGTCGTTAGATGAATAAAATTAAAAAGTCTTATCAAAAATTTATCGGTTTATTGATTACTAGTTTGAGTTTAAATTTTGCTCTATTGGCTCAAGACATCGCTTTAACAGAAATAACACTTTCTGCCCAAGAACAAGTTGAGTTGGATCAAGGAAAAGTCATACTCAAAGGAGAAAAAGGAGATTATGCTGCTCAAGTCATAGCAAATGGGAATTTAGATGTAGCTTGGGAAGTTTTAACAGATTATAATAATTTTCAGAATTTTTTACCAAATATTGTTTCTAGTAAAGTAATTCAAGAATCAGGCGATCGCAAAATATTTGAACAAATTAACAAAGTAGATCTATGGTTATTTGAAGAACAATTTACAGTACAAATTGCCTCAACAGAAAATAAACCACAAAAGATAGAATTTCAGATTGTCGAGGGCGATTTAGAACAGCTTCAAGGAACTTGGCAAATCGAAGAAGTGGCCGAGAATCAAATTTTAGTGACTCATACAGTACAAGTCCAACCCGAATCTAATACAGAGAAACTTTTCTTTTATGGCATATATGAAAGTACTTTGGAAGAAACTTTGAATGCGATCGCGCAAGAGATAACTAAAAGATCTCAGGAGTGAGAAGTGGGAGGTAAGAGGTAAAAGGTAAGAGGAAATTACAAATATCTAAAATTTAAAATCCTTTAATTCTTCTAGTAATAAAGCTTCTGCTTCAACTTCCGAGAGATCCTCAAATTCAGCAAAATCAATATTCTTATTTTCATGAGTTACAGTTTCTTTAGTTGATTCTTCCGTAAATAATATTGACAATAAATAATCAGCTAAGACTTTGATATTAGAATAATCAAAAATAACCGTTGATGGCAATTTTGTATCATAAGTAGATTGGATTTGATTTCTTAACTCCACCGAACTCAAAGAATCTAAACCCAATTCAGAAAAACCTAAATCTAAATCTATTTGATTGAGATCTTTAATGCCTAAAATATTGGCTACTTGTTGAGTAAGTTGTTCGATTAATAAAGCCCGACGCTGGACAGAAGGAGTAAGAGACAATTGTTGTTTAAAGCTAGTTTTACCTATGGATTGCTGAGTGACTAAATTCTCATAAAAAGGAGTAACAAAGTTATTAGTTTGCCAGAGATTCCAATCAATAGGAATTACTCCAATTTGGGTTGGTGCATGTAATAGTAATTGCTCTAAGATTTCTATTCCTTGTTGAGAATTTATGGTTCCAATGCCTTTTTGTTTTAAACTATCGCTAATATGAGCTTCAGCAGCGAGACCAGTATTTTCCCAAGCGCCCCAGTTAATCGCGATCGCGCTTAATCCCTGAGCACGACGGGCATGGGCCAGAGCATCGAGAAAAGCATTAGCCGCACAATAATTTACTTGCCCCGCAGAACCTAACAGAGAACTAGCCGAAGAAAAGAGAATGAAACTTTCTAGATCATATTTTTGGGTTAAAGTATGGAGATTCCAGGCTCCTTGAACTTTGGGAGCGAGAACTTTATTAAAACTTGCCCAATCTTGTTTACTAATAACGCGATCGTCTAAAACTCCAGCACAATGAACAACTCCTCGCAGTGGTGGTAAGGTTAGTTCGATTTGCTCCAAAACTTGAGCTAATTGTTTCTCGTCAGCGACATCAGCTTGAATAATTGTTACTTGAGTCTTATTTTGTAACTTGTTCAGATTATTTTCTAATTCTGGTTTGATGTCATTACGCCCGACTAATACAAGATTTGATACTCTCTTGGTGGTTAACCATTCAGCTACTTGTAAGGCGATCGCGCCCATTCCTCCTGTTATTAGATAGGTACCCTGGAAGGTTATAGGAGATGGGGAGATAGGGATTTTTTGGCTAATAATAATTTTTCCTTGATGCTTTCCTTGCTGCATATAACGAAAAGCTTCAGTAATGCGATCGCGCTCAAATACTGTATTCGGTAAAGGTTTGAGTTTGCCCCTAGTGAATTGTGGCAATAACTGACTCATCATGTGCTGGATTAATTCCGGTTTATCTTGCGTAATTTGCCATAAATCAACAATAAAATAATTAATATTTGGTTTTATTTGGTTAATGTCACTTTTTAGCCAAATATCTTGCTTACCTATTTCCAGAAAACGCCCCTGATCATTTAGAACCGAGAGATTTTGGGGAATAAATTTACCAGATAGAGAATTTAAAATTACATCCACACCTTGACCTTGAGTTGCAGACATAATTTCATCGGCAAAATCAAGATTACGAGAATTCATAATATTTTTTATTCCCATTGATTTCAGCAATTCCCATTTTCCAGGGGATGCCGTCGCAAAAATTTCCGCGCCAATCTGCTGAGCTATTTGAATCGCTGCTAAACCCACACCGCCTGCTGCTGAGTGAATTAAAACTTTTTCAACCGGTTGTAATTGCGCCAAATGAACAAGAGTATAGTAGGCAGTAAGAAAAGTTACGGGGATGGTTGCAGCCTGTGGGAAACTCAGGGACTGTGGTTTGGGAATTGCCAGGAGAGAATTAACAGTAAGATATTCGCTGAAACTATGGGATGCGATCGCGATTGCTTCATCACCAATTTTAAAATTAGTTACATCTTTGCCGACATTGGTAACAATTCCTGCGCATTCTAACCCTAAAAACTTAGCATTATCAGGATATAAATCTAGAGCGACCATAACATCCCGAAAATTTAATCCTGTTGCTTTGACTTGTATTTCTATTTCATTATCTTGAGGTTCTTGGCGAGGAACAGAATTCCACTGTAAGTTATCTAAATTTCCAGTATTAGTAATTTGTAATTGTAAGTTTTCTGGTAATTCAGCTGAAAAATTTAAACTGGATTTGACTAATCTAGATACATAACGTTGGTTATTGTGATATGCTACTTGTTCTATTTGGAGAGAACAGATTTCTTGTAAGATATGCTCTGCTTCGTTACCTGAAAAATTGGCATCGAGATCGATACCAACAGGTGCTAATTCTGGATATTCCAACGCGATCGCTTTGCCCATACCCCAAAGGCAAGATTGTCTAATTCCTGATGTCAATCGATAATTATTTACTGGTTGGGCATTACGAGTAACAAACCATAGGCGAGGATTATTAGGTAAGTTTTGTTTGACTAAAGCTTGAATTAGATATAAATAATTTTTGCATTCTTGCCCGTCTTCTCTAGCATCTAAACTCCAAAGATAAATAATTCCCTTGATATCTGAATATTGTTCAAGTAAAAACTGGAATGATTCAATATTATGGGAATTAATGAGATTATTTTCTGGTAAAGAAACGACATAACATTGCTGATGTTGAGATTCTAAAAGCGTGACTAATTGTTTCCCAACACCTGTATTGTCTGCGAAAATTAACCAAGTGCTAAGTTTATTAGATATAGAGGATTTAGGAATTAAGGATTGCTGTTGCCATTGTGGTTGATATAGCCAATTATGCCAAGATGGTTGAGATTGTATCGCCTGAGATTTTAAGCCTTCGAGCTTGGCAATTAGTTCACCGCGATCGCTGTATAACCAAACATCTGCTGTTAAACTTTTCTCATTATTATTATTAAGTTTTAGATAACTCCAGATTTTATTGTCAGGCAGATTATATAAATGCAGTTTATCTAAACCTATAGGAATAAAGGTTGTTCTTTGTAATTCTGCTGGTAAAGCTACAAATAATATTTGTAAGCAAGAATCTAATAATGCAGGATGCAGATAATATTTATGACTATTGATTAGGTTATTTGGTAGTTCAATGAAACCTAAAGCTTTATTTTCATTTGTCCATAGTTTTTTGATGCCTTGAAAACTTTGACCATAATTAATTCCTCGTTGCTGACATTGTTGATAATATTGTTCGACGTCCAATTCTGAGTTAATAAACTTTTCTTTTAGTAATTCTAAATTAATATCTTCTGCTGTCTTAACCGAAGGTAAAATCTGACCAGAACTATGTAATTGCCATTGTTTATTGTTTGAACTATAAGTTTCCCAAGTGACAAATGCTTTTTCAGGATTTAATATTGTTTGCAGTTCAAGTGTTTGTTCTTGCTCAGAAGATAAGTGTAGTAGTTGCTGAATTGTGACATTTTCTATAGTTAACTGATTAGTTTTCAAGTGAAATATTCCAGACGCGATCGCGATTTCTAAATATCCTGCCCCAGGAAACACTGGTCTATCTTCTAAACAATGTTCTTGCAACCAATGAAGCGTTTCAGGTTGGAGATGGGATTGAAATATGATTTGTTTTAAAGGAGAATTTAGAGGTTTTCCCAATAAAGGATGAAGTTCATCTTGAGTTTGGTGTGCAGTTAAAGAAATCTTTCCGCGATCGCTACGTATATCTTCATCGATTGTAAATGGTGTGCGACTGGTAATTGTTAGAGAATCTCTTTTTTTAATGATATTGCTTTGAGATTTTGTGACAGGAATATCAAACCAATATCTTTGTCTTTGAAAAGGATAAGTGGGTAAAGATATTTTGTGTCCGTTGTAATTTTTGGTTACTTCTGCCCAATTAATTTCTATGCCCTGAAAATATATTTCTTTGAGACTTTCTAATATTTGTCGCCAATCGTTTTTTTTCGGATTAAGACTCGATAAAAATATTTTATCATTTAATATATTTTGTGCCATTACTGTTAACGTAGGTTTGACACCAATTTCCAGGAAAATACTAATTTCTTGTTTATCTAAAAATCTAATGCTTTTAGCAAATTGAACTGGTTGACAAATATGATTAATCCAATAGTCAGATGTCGCAATATCTTTAGTCGATAATTCACCTGTAAGGTTAGAAATAATAGGGATTTGAGGAATTTGATAGTTGATTGTTTCGGCAACTGCTTTAAATTCTTCTATTATTGGTTGCATTAACTCAGAATGAAAAGCATGAGACACTTTTAAATATTGATTTTTAATTCCTAATAAGTCTAATTCTTTGGCAATTTTTTTAATAGCATCTTTTATTCCAGAAAGTACAACATGAGAGCCATTGTCCGCAGCAATTGTTACATCCTGGTTTAATAAATTATTAATCTTTTCTTGAGGACAAAATACTGCTAGCATCGCTCCATTTTTTGGTAAGCTTTGCATTAATTGACCTCTGGTTGCAACTAGCTTTAAGCCATCTTCTAAGCTAAATACTCCCGCGATACAGGCTGCTACATATTCACCCACACTATGTCCCATGACGACATCGGGTTTAATGCCCCAGGATAACCATAATTGGGCCAAGGAATACGCGATCGCGAACAATAATGGTTGGGTATATTCTGTTTGATTTATATCAAAATTTAATTCCTGTAGGGGCGTTTCGCGAAACGCCCCTACGGTTTGATTATTTAAAATTTCAGCACATTGATCAATATTGTCGCGAAATAAAGGTGCTGTTTTATATAATTCTTGTGCCATTCCAACATATTGGGAACCTTGTCCTGTGAAGAGCCAAGCTATTTTATTATTTTGTTGAACAATATGAGGATTTGATATTGATTTTAATTTTTCAATTAATTCTAATTTGTTACTAGCAACGATCGCCTGACGATATTCAAAATGATGTCTTCCTAGATTACTGGTCAAACAAATATCTGCTAAATTAATTTCAGGATGTTTAACTATATAGTCTTGATATTTTTCGCTTAACTCTACTAATGCGGCTTCATTTTTTGCCGATAGCGTTAATAAATAGGCAGGAAGCTGTGAATTATTCTCAACTTTTGCTGTAACAAATTCTTCCAGAATAAGATGAGCATTTGTCCCGCCAATTCCTAAAGAATTAACCCCTGCACGGCGCGGATAATTATCAGTTTGCCAATTTTGTAATTGATTATTAATATAAAAAGGACTATGCTCAAAATCTATTTGGGGATTTGGTTGCTTAAAATGCAGGCTGGGTGGGATTTTTTGATGATATAAACAAAGCGTGGTTTTAATTAATCCCACAATTCCCGATGCCATTTGTAAATGTCCGACATTGGTTTTAACTGAACCAACAGCACAATAATTTTTTGTAGGGGCGAACGGCCGTTCGCCCTTACCGAAGGCTTGGGTTAATGCGGTAATTTCTATCGGGTCGCCTAATTTTGTTCCTGTGCCATGAGCTTCAACATAACTAATAGTTTCAGG
>JBCCYD010000146.1:0-13309 GCA_039190385.1 Cyanobacteria bacterium P01_F01_bin.143
AACCCCCCACTGGTGCGCTACGCCCGCCCCAGGCCCCCAGCGAAGTAGTTAACTCGTGTAGTTGCAAAAAGTTACTAAAGCTTTTACATGAGAAAATACTTTGTTAAACACTATTTACGAAGGATCTTTAAGTTTATCTATAGATACTTCATAGCGATCGCACCACCGAAATGCGATCGCAGTACCAAAATTCTAAAATACAATTCACATTCTGTTCTTGATAAAATAATCATGACTATAGATACATAACCATGACTAAAAATGGCACAAAATCAAGAACAAATAGGTGCAGGAGAATTTAAAACCCATTGTTTAAAACTAATTGATCAGGTTAATCAAACAAAACAACCAATAACTATTACCAAACATGGGAAGCCAATGGCTCAACTTACTCCTATTGAAGATAAAACCTATTCTTTATTCGGTTGTTTGGCAAATACCGTTGAGATTCATGGAGATATTGTTGAGGGTACTGGAGAAGTTTGGGAAGTAGATGTCTAATACCGATCGAGGCATATTACTAGATACTCATACTTGGATTTGGCTATTTAGTGGGTCAAAAGAATTAGCTACAGAGACAATCGCTTATATTAATTTGCTTGGAAGTAAAGGAAAAGTATTTGTCTCAGCTATTTCGGTTTGGGAGTTATCGATGTTGGTGGCGAAAAACCGAATAACTTTGGCCAAACCAATCAATCAATGGGTAGAAGAGAGTTTAGATCAACCTGGTGTTAATTTATCTGTGCTTACTCCAGAAATAGCAATTGAAAGTAGTTTCTTACCAGGAAATTTTCATGGAGATCCAGCAGATAGAATGATTGTCGCCACAGCAAGACTCAATGATTTAACTTTGCTGACACGCGATCGCAAAATTCTAAGTTATGGCAAGAATGGTTATGTTTTTTGCCATAAATGTTGAGCAAAGAAAAAGCGATCGCACCACCGAAATGCGATCGCCTGAAAAAGCAAGAAATTTAAATGTCAAGGCAAAACTTTTATACCTCTGCGACAGTGCTGATCTCGTAACTACCTGATGCGATATTCAAAACATCATCGTAGTCAAAAATAGTACCGTCGGTTTGAGAATAAGAACTACCTTGATAGAGACTGCTTAAAAGTTCAATAGGATAACCATGATTACCAAAGAAATTAGATTCACCGGGTTGATGGCTGGTGATATCTAAGAAATCACTCCAGTTGAGGTAGAAGTCAACATCTCCTAATGTGCCGTCGTAACCAAGGGTTGGGCTAGAGTGGAAAGCAATAACGTGATCGGCATCACTGGCGTCTAGTTTGGCAGAGGTTCCTCTAGCACCACTTTCAAAGTCAGGGCCTGCTGGATCTAGACCAACGATAGTATTAAAAGCATTACCAGTAAGATCGTCATAGGTATCACCCGCAATCCCACTGACATGAGAACCTAAACTATGACCAATCAGAGTTGTTTTAGTTGGGTCAACACCTTGTTCATTTAAGAAAGATCCTAACTCTTCTCCAACAGTGGCAGTATCATCAGCGGATTGCCAGTAGTTGACGTTACTAGCAAGATCTGTCCAGTCGGTAAAGATAATATTTGCGTAGGGACTATAGTCCTTAATTGATTTGGCAAGATCAATCCAATCTTTATCCGTAACACCATTACTACGCCATCCGTGGGTTAAGACATAGGTGTCTTGGCTATTATCTAAGGCTCCATCCCAGAAATAGAAATCAACGTAGTTATCTTTTACAGTAGAAGCACCATTTATAGTGACACTGGACGTTCCAACAAACTTAGATTCAGCAAGAGCAAACTCACCATCATCTCCTTCAACGATAATCGAAACACTACCTGTTTCGATGTTTGTACCATCAGTTGCAGTGTAGTTGAAGAAGACATCTTCATAATCACCAGTACTGAGGAAAGTAAACTCATCTGCCAAAGTAAAGGTAAATGTCCCATCATTATTATTAACAACAGTTCCTAGTTCAGGATTACTATCTAAGTTAAAACTGTAACCACTCAGAGTATTGTTGAATGATGCTGTGTAGGTTTCTGCGTCTTCTGGGATGAGATAAGAGGTAATATTGCCAATTTGAGTGCCACCATCAAATGCTTCGAGATCGCCAACATGAGGATTATAGGAACTGACTAAAAATTGGGAGATATTGTAAGTATTAGATATCTCCTTACCATCGATAGAATCTTTGTTGTAGGTTCCGTAGAAACTCCATTCATAGTTATATGCAGATTCATAAGCCCCAACTAATTGCCAAGGGGTAGCTGCTGTCCTAAAACCCTTCCATATATCACTATAGGCGTTATCATAACCTATCATAGTTTCATAATGCTCAGCGTCAAATTTGATGGTAGATTCCGAGTAGGCACTACCATAGTAGGAAGTGTTTTCGATCGCAAAATCAATATCTGAGTAGTCAGTAACATTGACAACAGGCACTACTTCTGTCGCAATTTTTACAACGCCATCACCGTTGGCATCTGCACCGATGGGTACCACAATAGCTGTAGCACTTAACCTAGTGGCATCAAAATCGCCGCTGATGAAATCACTCTCAAAGTTAACAATACGTTCGGGATCGTCTGCTGCTAGTTCGGTAAAAATGAGTTTTCCTTGCAGAAAATCTAATCCCACGCTCAAGTTTTGATTCAATCCCACACGAGGAGTTATAGCGCTGCCCATCAAATCGTAATCGACGACAGTCTCAGCTTTCTCAATGGTTCTGTACTGACTCGAACCTAATGCGTCGTTAAATTCCGATTCCTTGTAATTAATAGTAAATGTCCCGGAGTAAGGATTGGTTGTCCCTTCCACAACTATTTTGTCGATGTATTGATTATCTTCTAGGGTGTGATTAGCTTCCCATACAGAGTCTGGCTCTAACTCTGCTGATAAATTAAAGTCCCCAAGAGAAAGTCCTGCACTGCCATCTACACTCACCCAATCAGAGTCTTGTAGTTGAACCGCAAGAGCATTGGCATAAGAATCAACAGTAGTGCTTTGATTGGAAATTTCTGAGGCTTCTAGAGTTACCTCCCCTTCTGCTGCAATATTTGTGGGGTCTTCTAAGATTTGAACAGTAGTGGGAACATCTGAATCTAGTAATGGATTTAGTGCCGAGAAGACATTGGGAATCTCGACATCGAGATTGATATCCATGTCCAGAGCAAGTCCGAGGTCAAAATCTAAGCTGGGACTAGAAGCATCGAGAGTTGCACTATCTTGGAGCTTGGCACCAGAACGCACCACAATGGTTTGTCCAGGGGCGATACCATCTGGTAATTCAACCTGTACGTCAATGGGTAAATTGGCGTATAAGCTGCCATTACTCCAATCAAAGTCACTGGTCATTTCATATTCATTGACCGTTACTAACTCCTGCTGGGAAAATACAAAATTCGAGTTAAAATCATCGCTGATATTATCTAGCGTACTCGCCCATACATCATTAACAATGCTATTAATTAGTTCGATATCGTTTAAGATTTCATTGTTTTCATCATTCTGACTGACATCAAAAGAAAGAGTTTTTTTGTAAATAAGCTTAGTCTCATCGGTAATATCGACGGTAACTTGACTTTCATGGTAAGCGCCATTGAGGTCGGTAGCTCTTACTGTCAGGCTGTGAGAGCTTTGAGTCTCATAATCTAATAAAGCTCCGCTAGCAATACTGACTTCTCCTGTTGCCGCATCAACAGCAAAGATTCCATCGTCATTCCCACTGCTGAAACTGTAGGTTAAACTATCTCCCGAGTCTTGGTCGCTGGCACTAACTGAACCTAAAATAGTTCCACTATCACTGTGTTCTGCGATCGCGAAACTATAACTATCTTCAGCGAAAACAGGCGTATCATTAATATCATTCAGATCGACAGTGATAATAGCTGTATCTGTTAAATATTGAGAGTCAGTGATTTTCACGTTCAGACTAAAACTGGGAGTTGTTTCAAAGTCAAGGAGCGTTGTATCGTTAACCAGAATTTCTCCGTTAGTATTAATGGTAAATGCATTGTTATCATCACCCGATAAGATTTCGTAACTAGTGATGCTAGCACCGCCAGTTTCCAGGCTAAAAATAGTACCGATTAAAGTTCCATTGACACTATTTTCATCAAGGCTGAAGTATTGATCTGGGATGCTGGGGCTAATGTAAGCCGTAATTTCTGTGTCAATTAACAGTTGGGCGTTACCAGCAGTGTATTGGTTAAAGGAATTGCCATCAATAGTGAGGGTGTTACTCAGTAACCAATCTTGCCCAGTAGAACGAACGCTATCTCCCAGATCACCTGTGACAATTAAGCGATTGCTGGTGTCGGAAAGGTTCACTAAATCACGACTAGTAATATCTAAGGTGTTGTTTCCAGTTCCAGTTAAATCGATATTTTCAATATTGCGAACCAGTCCTCGCACTGCTGCCATATCTAGGGTAATATCGCTACCAGAAACAGCGAGGGTATCATCTCCCGCACCGCCGTCAACTCGTTGGAAGGTGGTATCAGCAACAGCAATGAAATCATTTCCCGCTCCACCATAGAGAACATCTGCTCCGCCACCACCAGCGATCGTGTCATTACCCAAGCCAGCGACAAAGGATTCGGCTGCGGTAGTTCCAGTGAGGTTGTTGTCGGTTTCATCTCCTTGGTGAGTAATGGTATTGGTAAAATCAGAGCCAAACAGGATATAAGCTTTACCTGTGTTGTCATTGGCACTGTCATCTTCGTTATTAAAAGGTGCGCCAATAATTAAATCCGCTAAACCATCACCGTTAACATCTCCTGCTGCTTTTGCTTGAAAGAATGTAATACTATTTTCATTGTCGGTGGTATCAAATGTTCCTTCAATCACAAAACCCACATCGGGAGATAGGGGTTGGTCTAAATCAATGATAGAGGAGTCAGATTTACCAAAGAGAACGTGAATAATATCTTTTGTCCCAGACTTATTAAAATTAACTGCAATATCATCTAACCCATCTCCATTGATATCCCCAATGATGCTTGCGGGAATCTTTTGTGCCGCATTATTCCCAAGAACTAGGGAGAAAGAAAGATCTTCATTTGTAACAAAATTGGTAGAGAGAGCTTTACTTGTTTTAATTGTGAATCCTGTTCCATTCTCATCATCTATGTCGATTAAATTTACTGAATTACCGTTACTCTGACCAAAAATAACATTAATTTCTGTTGTATCATTTTCCTTATCAGATTCAGCAACGACAACATCATCTAACCCATCACCATTAACATCACCACCACCACTGGCAGCTAAACCAGTTGTAGCTTCATAAGGAACATCCCAATTTTCAACAATACTAATTGGAGCATTAATCAAAAAATATTCTGAAGTTCCAGCATCGATTTTGCCACTTAGCATCTCTACTTCAGTCGTATCTTCTTTACCAAAGACAATATAATTCTCCCCAGACTTTTGACCAACAAGGATATCTTCATAACCATCTCCATTAAAATCTCCAGCGCTACTTAAATATTGACCTTTAAACTGCGCTAGAAGACCGCTAATAACAAAACCATTGTCGTTAGTTTCTAAGCTAGACAAATCAATAGCGGTTCCCTGGGCTTGGTCAAATGCTACCCAAATTACTCCCTCTTCGTTATCTGCTGCGGGAGAACTAACAATCACATCTGCAAGTCCGTTTCCATTAACATCAGCCAGAGCAACTCCATAACCAGTATTGCTGTCGCTACCACCATTATTGAGGATGAATCCACCATCATTACTATCGCTGGCAATATCTCCTAAATAAACATCTGTGAAATTACCATCACTAGGATTAAATAAAGCATAAGCACTGCCATCACCAACATTACTAAAAGGTGCTCCTACTATTAAGTCAGGCAAATTATCACCGTTAATATCTTTACCACCACTGACGGCAAAACCAGCTTCACCATTATTAGCTTCCCCAGAAATCACAAAACCAGCTTCACCATTGCTTACATGCTGGAGATCAATAACACTACCATCACTCTTACCAAAAACGACATAGCTAGAACCAACATCGATCCCACCAACTAAGGTGATTTTGACTTCTATATCTAAGTGGTATTCTCGATCGCTCTGATCCGACCAATCCCCTGCATCAGGATCTGAATCAAAGGTATCAAAAGCATCTACGTAGAAAGTTTCTGTGATTGTTTCTCCTGCACCTAAATTAATATTATTATTGGGAGTATAGGTGAATATTCCATCGGTCTGATTAGTACTAAAGTCGGAAATATTTAGAGTCCCGTAAGTTAAATTCACAGATGAATTAGTTTCACTGACATTAGTATTATTGATTCTAATGATGTGAAAGCTACTATCAAAACCGTTGGGATTTATTACCTCATTAGCAATATAATCAATAGTCTTCAGTGATCCTTCTAAAGTTGCACCCGCAGGAGTGGAATAATCGGTATCAATACCCTCGGGAACTGCTCCCCCATCAGCTTTCGGTGCACCAACGATCAAGTCCCCATAACCATCGTTATTAATATCCCCCGCCGTACTGACAGAATATCCTGTGTAAGCTTCTGTTTGCGAGCCGTTGATGACAAATCCTTGGGTATTATCGGCAGATGCTATATCTTCTAAATAGATAGTTCTTTCACCCATAATGGTGATAGTAGCTGTGGCACTGCTACTTAATCCGTGAGGATCGACGATAGTGTAAGTAAAACTATCTGTATCCGTATCCCTCGTGCCAACGAGAGAGTCAAATTGCCCGTTGGGATTATATTCATAATCACCATCACTGTAGAGAGTGAGCAAAGCACCAGAAGCAAGAGTAATTTGTTGTCCAACTAGAGTGCTATCTCCATTAACTGCCGAGACAACTAAGACATCAGATGTATCAGGGTCTTTATCGGCTCCATTGCCATTGCTATCAAAGACATTCCCAGTTTGAGGTTGCATGGGAACGGTTGAGATCGCATCGTCTTGGGCCACGGGATTATCATTTTCTCCCGTGAGATTAATGGTGAGCGATCCAGTGTCAACTCCACCAAAGGGATCACTGAGTTGATAACTAAGGCGATCGCTAGTAGTTTCTCCTTCGGCTAAGTATTCAAACTGTCCGTTGGGGTCATACTCAAAGCTTCCATCACTGTTAGCAGTGATTAAAGCACCAGACTCTAAGGTAATCGGCTCTTCTGTATCCGTTGCGAATCCATCAACAGTGGTAATGCTTAAGGCTAATTCTTCAGGGTCGCTATCTACTCCATTGCCATTATCATCAAGGACATTACCACTAACTGTTGCACTTTCGGTGATAGAGAAATTATCATCTTCCGCTAAGGGGTTTTGGTCGAGAATAATGGAAACAATTTCTGTGGTGCTTTCTCCATCTAAATCGGTGACTTTGACTAATAATTCGTATTCATTTTGGGTTGCATAGTCGATTTGAGAGGAGTCAATAAGAGTAATTTCTCCTGTTGCTCCATCAAGACTAAAAATACCCGTGTCATTACCACTTTCTATTTCGTAGGTAAGATTGGCTCCCGATTCATCATCACTGGCGATTAAAGTGCCGATAACTGAGCCATCGCTGGAATTTTCCGAAATAATAAAACCTTGACGCTCAAATGTGGGAGCTTCACTAACATCGGTAACTGTGATGAAAATTTCTTTGGTATAAGTTTGACTGTTGTCGTCGGTAACTTGAATTGCTAATTGATAACTATTGGCGATCGCTTCAGATTCGTAATCAAGTTCCCCAACTACTGTAATTTCTCCTGTGGATTCATCGATCGCAAATATGCTCTCTTCATTACCTGAAAGAATTTGATAGGGAGTTGTGGTGGCTGGATTATTAATAGCAACCGAACCAATAACAGCAGCATCTTCTCCAACAGTGAAACTCTGTTGAATTGCGATCGCACTAACAAGATCTATACTTGCTACATTTGCTAAAGTTGCAAATTGAGTTCCTTCAAAGGATAAAGCTCCAGTTGCAGAGTCGAGACTAAATTGATCTATAGAAGTTGCACCAAAATCAGCCGTAATCAGAATTTGATCTCCTTCTGTTAGGTTAAAATCTGTAATCGTATCAATCCCTTCAGATAAAGAATTGAAAACAAAAGTATCTGCACCATTATTACCAGTGAGAGAATCATTACCTAACCCGCCTTCTAGGGTATCATCTCCCCCTTGAGGGTTAATAACAATGTGATCTCCTTGTCCATCAACAAGAGTTCCATCATTGCCATTGACCGTTAAATCTGTAATGGTCGTGCTGGTATTAGTATCACTATTGAAATTCCAGTAAGCGAGTAAATCTGTTTCTGCTCCTGTTAAAGTTTGCTTCAGGGTTTCGTTAATCTCTGTTTCGCTACGAGCTACATCCCAAACCCGAACTTCATCAATTAATCCATGCCAGTGACCCGCACTTGAACTATCCAGTGAACCTATTATTAAATCACTTGTAGAACTGAAACTTCCCAAATTAGCAATGGATTTGGTCGCTATTAACTCGCCATTGAGATAAAGTTTAGCCAGATTTTCCGTGCGATCTACTACTCCAGCCAGATGATACCATTCTCCTTCTGTTAAGGCTGTCGATCCTCTTACGTTAAGAACGCTACTTCCATCTGCCAAAAATAATGCTGGTCGATCAAAAGAGTCTAATCGTAATGTCCAACCAACAGTAGTACTCCCACCACCCTTTTTACTAAGAATATTATTCCAAGCAACGGCACTGTTGGGGTCATCATAAACCCAAGCTTCAACAGTAAAACTCTCACTATCAGAAAAATTCATAGTCTCTGGATTAGGGACACTAACGTAATCATCAGTTCCATCCAAATTGAGGACATTATCATTACTGTCCCCGATAATTAGTTCATCTTCAGTATTCCCTTGAAGGTAGTCGTTGTAGCCTGTCCCACTAACCATTACAGGAATGGCATTATAATGAGCTTCCACTCGCTCCTGTGAAAGTGCCGTATTGTAGAGTGCGACATCATCGATCGTGCCATCAAAATAATAACCACTGCTCTCATTAGTGTCGTTCGTATTGGAGAAGCGGGTTTTTATATTTAACTGACCAATAGCAATATCTCCACCATGACCCGGAATAGAACTAAAACTGGTTGATACATTGCCGATGGATTCTCCATTTACATAACCTTTCAAATCTCCTCCATCAAAAGTCAAGACCACATGATAAGTTGTGTTCTTTTCGATCTGGTAACTGAGCCATTCGCCAGAATCATTGGCCCAAACACCTAGATTGAGTTGATCATCTTCTAGATAAATATTAAGTCCGTCAGTACGTCCTCCTTGTTCGTAGAGTATCTGTGTTCCGCTTACACGATCAGCATTAAATGTTAATTCAATCGTTTTCTGGGCATAGGAGCCACTTGTCCCATTGATATTGTAGTTGTCGGGAATCAAAACCCCATCATCTATCCCATCAAAGTCCATTGCACCATCACTAGCAATCAATCCTGATATGCTAGTGGGACTTCCTGAATAGGTGCCATCTACAGCACTACCCAGACTACCGAGGTTATCTGCAACTGAGCCAGTTGATTCTTCTAAACGCCAATATGCGATCGCGCCATCAGCTAAAATCTCGTCATAATAAGCCATATTTAAAACTTGCTTCCTCAATGTGGTTTGTATGTGTTCGTTACTAATCTGGCCTTGATATCAGAATTCGAAAATATATAAAAGTTGATAAATGTTGATATCTTTTCCTGAAAAAGTTGATATCTTTTGCCACTTTAAAAAATTATGGGAGTTAGCAAACGGGTCTGGCTTCGCGAGACCTGCGGTAGCCGCTGCGCGATCGCCAGATGACCTATTCTATACAATTTCGACACAAAAACTTCTTTAAAGTTGAACATCCCAGCCTGAGGGAACTTATATAATCAATACACGTAATACATTTGTATATTTAAAGTTTCTAAGTCAATTTCTACAAAAATTTTTATATTAAGGAGTCAAATATTATGGAATTTCTTGAACATGGCAAAACTAGTGCCGAATCATATTTAGTTTCAGAAAATGGATACAACACAATTCCGCTACTAACCATAGGAGAAGCAATCCCCCTACTAGAAGGTGAATTTCCGATCCCAGGACTCAACGATCTACCCCTAACAGCTAGTGACACCGAAACCTTTTTCTTGCCTGGGAATTTAGACGGCGTTGAACATATTTTGATTGATGAAGTGAACTATGTTTTTATCAATCACAATTTACGGGAAACAACTGAAACTGAGCTTAATGGTGATTCTATTAATGGTTCGAGAATCTCCCTTCTGGCCTTCGATGAATATTGGGATGTAATTGGTGGCCGCAATCTGATTACTGATGATAGTATTACTTTCAATTCACTCAGTAGTTTAACCATTGCCGAAACTGGTTTTAGCAATGCCGACGGTCAAACGGTACCCTATTTATTCAATGGGGAACGCAATCTAGAAGATACTAACGATGGTCTAGCTTATGCTCACGTTAGCGATGGTACGACAATCCCCATTTTGGGTTTAGGCGCTTTTCGTAAATCTCAGGTTTATGCACCAATAGATTTTCGTCCCTCAACAGGTTCTAATGAAACGGTACTTTTGTCTCCAGAAGCTTTTGATGATGGAGAGATCTATTTATTCGCAGGCGATCAAGGTTTAACAGATTTAGAAGATACGCTTTATGTCTTGCGACTCAAAGATACGTTCGGAAATATCCTAAGTGATGAATTTTTCATTACCGAAACTGAAAATACTTTTACCTATGAATGGGTCTTAGTAGATGGTAATCCTTTAGAGGATCTTAATGCAGTTCCTGATGGTAAAGCGATTAATACCCTAAATGGCGATGCTCTTTCTGATTGGGCTAATGGCAATGACGATGGAATACTCCGTTCAACCAACTTTAATAATATTGGTGGGTTAGCCGAAGACCCGAATAATACTGGAACTTTCTACTTTACAACTGGCAATAGTGCAGGTAGTGTCTATCGTTTAACCTTCGCCGAAGACAATCCCATAGGGGAAGGCACCATCGAACTATTATTACAAACTGAGGGAGACGAAGTCCGAGCCTATGACAGTATTGAAGTAGATAGTGAGGGCAACCTGGTTCTAGAGGATAATGACGGTAGCACTTTTCTCTATGATATTGCAGAGGATAGTTTAGTAACTATTTCAGGCACTAATGAAGCTGTGCTGGCACCAGATGCCTTTGTTTCTTGGGAAGCTGAAGGTATCACTATATTCGATGATGACTATCAAGACAGTGGATTGAGTGCTTATTTATCTAATGTTGATACCAGAAATTTTTCGGCAACGACTGATGAGGGAGGGAATTTAGGCAGTGATGGTCAATTGTTGCTGACTATTCCCCCAGGAACCAGAGCACCCAGTCCTTTTGATATTGATGTTTATCGTTTCCAAAATACAGTAATTCCTGGTACTCATCTTTATGTAGGAGAAGATGAGCGAGATACTGTCAACATAGATTTTGGTGATACTTTTGTCGAAGAGGGTTTTGCTTTTAGGGCATCTTCCGAACCGAAGGATCAGCTGATTGATTTATATCGTTTCCGCAGCAATCAGGGAACATATCTCTATGTGGGAGAAGATGAGCGCAATAATATTAACAATGACGTCAATTTCTCTGGAGAATATACGGAGGAGGGTCTAGCATTCTCTGTTTATGGTGTTGGGGAAGGAAAAGCAACTCCTTTCAATCGTTTCCGCCGCTTAGATATGATTGGTGTTTATATGTATGCGACAGGAGAGGAGGCAGCTAATATTCAGAATAATCTTAGCGATCTCTATATTGATGAGGGGATTGCTTTTGAAGCTGAAATTCTCTAATTCGGCAAATTTGGCTATTAATTGACGGGTTGTATATGTTCACTACTCAGTCTCGATAACATTCTCCATTGTCACAACTAATTGGCTGAGTTCAGGATTCAGATGTTGCATTTTAGTATCATCTAAAAATGAACGTAGGCGAATCATTGATTCTGTGCGACTACTGGCAGAAAGTTCTGGGAATATATCGGGGAAAGTATTCTCCATATAGCCAATCAATCGCTTGAGTTCTGATGTTCGAAATGCATGGGATTCGGTTAATGTTTGAATACCCCCCGCAACCACTGATGCCAGTCCGCTTTTCATTTGTTCCAGCCCATTCATGCGAACAGGATAGGTAGGATCTTCCTTATCAAGGAGAGGCAAGAGTTCGTTAACTAATTGCAGCATTACAACTGACATACGTAATAGGGAACCGCTCATATCAACTAATTCACTATCCCCCACTGCACGCTGGTTAAAAGCAGCTAAATAAATATTAAAAACCTGATTGCTTGATTCGATGTAGTTTAATGCATCATAAAAACGCATTTCAAGTGGGAGAGAACGGTTTCGATACAAGTCGAGATTTTCATCTGCGATCAGCCGATCAAATGCTTCGCCTGAATTTGGGCTTTGGTATCGAGGTAGGTGGCCTGGATCATTCTGTGCGATCTCTGTCAGGATGTTGGCAGCTCTCGTCATGTCTTCCCCAGACCAAATGCGATCATGTGCTGGTATACCAACTTCGATGTATTGATCAAGTGTCAACGATTCGTCAGATGGAGGGCAAAGATCAAATTCTGTTGCATTTATGATTGCTGAATCATTCGCAACTATGTCCATACACTCAGCTGCTAGCGAATCATTGGCATAAGCGATCGCTGACATAATGCAGATTGCAAAAAACAAAAGACGATGAAATTCTCTTATTGACAAGACTCTCAGTCCCATAACTATCTACTCAAACAATTCAACTACACTTTTCAATATAGTATTCCCGATAAGTGATAAAAATGTGATTAAAAATTACTCGAAGATCTTATTTGCCGTAAGTTGAAGTTGCGGAAATAGAACGGATGCGATCGCGTTAATACAATCTCTGTGACGTATAACGTTATACGTCAATTCTCAATTATTAAAACTAGTAACTATATGATTTTTGTGATCGCTTTTGTAATCATGGGACATCGTAACTAATGCTTCTAGTACCCAATAATTTCTAAAATCGTATAAATTTGTTAAAAAATTGATTAATGAGAAATTATAACTGAGGGTTGATCATGGGAAAATCGCAATACATCATAAAACTTGAAGAATCAGAACAATCTCTCCTCAAAGCAATAGTGAAGAAAGGGAAGGGTGGCACATTCAAGATCAGACGTGCCCAGATATTATTACACAGTGATCAAAATGGTTTGAGTCTATCTGGTTCAGAAATAGCCAAGCTTCTTCACTGTCGTCAGAGCACCATATATGAGGTGCGCAAAAAGTTTGTCGAAGAAGGGC
>JBCCYD010000147.1:0-13268 GCA_039190385.1 Cyanobacteria bacterium P01_F01_bin.143
CAGAATTAGGTTTTAGGTAAACATAGGTTTGCACAGGATATAAACTACCTGCTGAACCATAACGGTATTTAGGTAAAGGAGAATTAGCTAGTTGTATTTGTCGCAAACAACCTAAAAAATGACTAAAGTTACTCAGGCTAATTTCTTGTTGTAAAAATTGACGATAACTTTGACGAGAGATAAATGCGTCAGTATCATCATCCGGTAAAGCTAAAGATATTTCAGTTTCATCTTCTTGGATTTTCCTAATACTTAGCTGTTGTAGCTTAAATTCAATTTTATCTATAGGAGAATAACTATTACTATTTTGGTGAGGAATCAGATAAGCAACCAATTGTTTATTGCTAGTATCTCCAACAGCATCAACTAATACTTTTTCTACTCGGGGATGTTGTTGTAAAGCAGCTTCAATTTCTCCTAACTCTATACGATAGCCATTAACTTTAACTTGAAAATCTTCTCGACCTAAAAATTCAATATTCTTGTCAGGTAAATAACGCCCTAAATCTCCTGTCTTATACAATCTTTCCTGAGTTTGAGGATGAATAATAAAACTAGCGTCAGTTTTTTCTGGATCTTGCCAATAACACTCGGCTAAACCTTGACCAACAATATATAAATCTCCTGTAACCCAAAGCGGACAAGATTCTAAATTATTATTTAAAATCTTAAAATATTGATTTGCTAAAGGACGACCATAGGGAATAGATTTCCAATTTTGATCTACATTTTCTATGGGATAAAATATTGACCAAATTGAAGCTTCTGTAGCACCTCCCAAGCTCACGACACTAGCATTAGGATAATTATTTTTAATGCGATCGCGTAACCCCAGATTAATCCAATCACCACTCAGCATTACTAAACGCAAACTAGAATTATTAAAATCACTATCTTCTACCAACATTTCCATCAATGCTGGGACAGAATTCCAAATCGTAATTTGCCTTTGCTCAACTAACTTACGCCATACTGTTGCATCCTTTGTCGCATCTTTATCGGGAATAACAATCGTTCCTCCCGCTGCTAAAGTACCAAAAATATCGTAGACAGAAAGATCGAAACTCAGAGAAGATAAAGCTAAAATGAGATCGCTATTCTTAATTTCAAACCTTCGATTAATATCCAAAATTGTATTAACTGCACCCTGATGGGATATAGCGACACCTTTAGGTGTTCCGGTTGAACCCGAGGTGAAAATTATGTAAGCGAGGGTTTGAGCGGAGGAGCGGAGGAGCGGAGGAGCGGAGGAGGATTGAAGTAATGAGTAATGAGTAATGAGTAATGAGTCTTTTATTTCTGTTTTCTGTCCTCTCTCCTCTATTTCATTGCTAAGCCATTCAGTATTATTTGCTAGTTCCGAAGTCGTGATAATAGATTGAGGGTTCGTGGCAGATAAAATATGTGAAGCGCGATCGCGTGGCAAACTCGGATCAATAGGCACATAAGCCGCACCCGCCGTTAATATTCCCAATGTCGCTACTACTTGTTCCCAACCTTTTTCTAATACAACAGCAACTATTTTATTGTTCGCATCTTCGGCAAAATTTTGTTGTAAAGTCTGAGCCAGATCAATAACGCGATCGCGTAACTCTTGATAAGTAAGACTAACCTCATCCGTAATCACTGCTATTTGTTCAGGATTTTCTGCTACTTGGGCAAAAAATAAATCCTGTAACTTTACATCATCAGCTTGGAAATCCAATTCCGTCGCATTAGCCTCAGTAAACAATTCTTGCTGATATTCAGGTAATAAATCTCTACTTAAATCATGCCAAATATTGCTTTGACTGGGCACAAGACTGGGCGCAAGCCTTGCGCCCCTACTGGAAACGGCTAATTGTTCCAACAAACTACAATATGCTGTGAACATATCATCTAGAACGCCATCAGGGAATAACTCCGCGATCGCGTCCCAATTGAAAACTAACGCCCCATCTATTTCCCCAACTTGATGATCTAAATAAACCTGGGAAGTCTGACTAACGCTATATACTGTTTCCGCTGAAATAGGAAGAGTATTTTTACTAGAACTAGAGCCTTGCTCGCTCTGAGTCAAAGTACTAGTAAAGACCACAGGCATCAACGCCCCTGTGATCTGCTGGCGATCGCGTGCCAATTCTCGTAGAATTTTAACCCCGCTAACATAGCGATTATCTAAATCCTGCCATAGTTGTTCTTGAATTTTCCGACATCGATTAATAAAACTTTCTTGTCCTCGATTATCAACCTCCAGCAAAGTAGACGAAGTAAAATCACCAATAACTCTATCCACATCAGGATGCAAAGGTAAGCGATTAAACAAGGTAAGATTGATTGTAAAATGGGCAGCTTTACTCCAAGTCGTCAAAACTTCACTAAAAGCCGCCAATAATAAACCAGAAGGAGTAATTTTTTCTTGAACAGCTCTTTGTTTTAACTGCTGCCATAATTCACGAGATAAAGTATGACTTCGACGAGTAAAATGGGGTTTTTTAACCAACTCCAGATTTTTAACCAAAGGCAATTCAGGCGCGGCGGGCAAGCTGGGAATCCGTTGTTGCCAATAGTCCCAAGAACGTTGATATAGTTCAGTTTCTCGAAGTTTTTGTTCGGCTAAAACGTAATCTCTAAAAGATAAATTGAGTTTTGGTAATTCTACAGCAGGATTTAGTAGCAATTGCACCATTTCTTGCGCCAATAACCGAAAACTCCAAGCATCGCCAATTAACACCTCAAAACTAATACAAAATCTAACTCTCTCTTCGCCTAACTGAATCGCTTCAATTTCAAACAAGGGAAAAGAGTCTAAAGAGAACATCTGATGGGAAAGGCGATCGCGTATTTTTTGTAATTCCTCGCTGCAATCTTTCTTATCACTTAAGTTAGTTACTTTAATCTTATATTCGGGAACTTCAGGCAATATCTTTTGTTGCCCATCACCACTGATTACCATGCGTAACATTTCATGGCGTTTAATCAGTTTATTCCAAGCTTCTTCTCCTGCTTCAATACTAATTCCCACAACCTCTATTTCTTTATAGCCGTGGGTGGCAACATTACCCAAAGCAAAAACATCAGATCGCCCGATTAGATAAGCTTGTTGAATATCGGTCAGAGGAAACGGTTCGTATCTATTTTCAGGATTGGGAACTAGCTTCGGTAAGGAAACATTCGAGAATGAAACTGTACTTTCTATCTGTGCTGCTAATTCTCTGATTGTGGGATGTTGGAATAAACTCTTTAAGGCAATGTCTTTTGCTAAAGCTTCACTTATATAGGCGACAATTTTAATTCCTAAGAGTGAATGTCCACCTAATTCAAAGAAATTATCGTCAATTCCTACTTTTTCCAGCTTCAACTCTCTCTGCCAAACCTCAGCAATAGTTCTCTCCAATTCTGTCTGGGGAGCAGTGTAAACATTGGATAACTGTGGCGAATTATTATCCCTATCTAATAAAGATTTTCTGTCTATCTTCCCGTTAGGCAATAAAGGTAATTCTTCTAGTTCGATGAAAACACTAGGAATAGCATAACTGGGTAGTTTTTCGGCGAGGAATTGTCGTAATTTCTGAGCAGAGGGAACAGAGGCAGAGGTAGCAGGGGAGCGGGGGAGCGGGGGAGCAGGAGGAGAATTTAAGACTAGGTAAGCAATGAGATTTTGAGCTAAACCATCTTCTTTTTTGGCAATAACCACATTTTCTTTGACTTCGGGATGGCTATTAATAGTTGTTTCTACTTCATCTATCTCTAGTCTATAGCCACGGATTTTAACTTGGCGATCGCTGCGCCCTAAGAATTGTAAATTTCCATTGGGTAGATATTTTACTAGATCACCTGTTTTGTACAATCGCAATGATTGCCGCCGTAGAGACGTTGCATGCAACGTCTCTACAGTATGCAACGTCCCCACATTATTGAATGAATTTGGAATAAAATTTTCTGCCGTTAATCCTGGACGATTTAAATATCCTCGCGCTATTTTCTCGCTAGCTAAATATAATTCTCCTGGTATTCCTATTGGTACAGGTTGCAGATATTTGTCTAAAACATAGGCTTTGGTATTCGCGACTGGTTTGCCAATTGTCGCGGAAACTCTTGTACTATCTCCTATTTTTGCATAGGTGGAATAGGTTGTATCCTCTGAAGGGCCATAGAGATTGTAGACATTCTGGATATGTTCTTGCTCATACAACTTGGATACTAATTCTGTTTTCAGGCTTTCACCCGCTAAATTGACTGTAATCACTGAATCGGGAATTTGGTCAGTGTAAAGCAAAGAAGCGATCGCGCTAGGAACAGTATTAATTAATTTAACTGTATTTTTATGGGGTAGATTGGGCAGCTCTAGAGCATTTTCTGCCAAGATCACTTTCCCTCCCCAACTAAGAGGGACAAAAATTTCAAATACTGAAAGATCGAAACAAATAGATGTGGCGGCTAAGACTCCTGATAATTCTTCTGTGGTAAAAACTTCCTTTGCCCAATGTAATAACTGCAAAGCGTTCCTATGGGCGATCGCTACTCCTTTGGGTTTTCCTGTCGAACCTGATGTATAGATTATATAAGCAAGGTTATTTACGACCGTAGGGGCGCAAGGCTTGCGCCCAGCAGAGGGGGCTGTAGGGACACAAGGTTTGCGCCCATCCAAATTTATAATTGTTAAATTGCGATCGCGAAGAGATCCGCTTTGCGGGGCGCGGAAATGTTCTTCGTACTGCGTTTGAGTTAAGAGAATATCAATTTGGCTGTCTTCAACAATATAATCTAATCTCGCTTGAGGATATTCAGGATCGAGTGGCACATAGGCTCCACCAGCTTTGAGAATTGCCAACATTCCCACAATCATCTCCAGAGAGCGATCTACGCAAATTCCAACTCTAGTTTCTGGTTGAACTCCTAATGATTGTAAATATTGCGCCAGCTCACTAGATTTTTGATCTAATTCTTGATAAGTAATTTGCTGATCTTGATCAATAACTGCTATTTCATGGGGTGTTTTCGCCGCCTGAGCTGTAAATAATTCAACAATCGAGTTATTCTCTGGATATTCTTTGGCAGTATTATTTGCTTGCCTGATTATTTCTACTTCTTTGTTAGTAATTAAAGGTAGATACGCAATTTTTTCTTGAGGATTACTTACAATACTCTCAAGCAATTTCTCAAAATGCTCTACCATCTGGGCAATAGTTGCCTCATCAAATAGATCGGTACTATATTCTACTTGCCCATTAATTCCTGCTTCACTATTCTGCAAATTAAACCGCAGTTCATATTTAACCTTATCTTCTTCTAGCGGTAATCTTGAGACTTCTAATTCTGGTAATTTTAAAGATTTAACCTCTGCTAATTGAAGATCAAATTTTACCTGAAATAAAGGCATCATCTGACTTAAATCCCGTTCTGGATTCAAGACTTCCACCAGCTTCTCAAAAGGCACATCTTGATGGGAAAAGGCTGCAAGAGTTACCTCTTTAACTTTTGTTAGTAAATCAAGAAAACTGGGATTTTCTGCTAAATCTGTACGCAATATTAAAGTGTTAACCAGCAACCCGATTAAACCTTCAGTTTCTATGCGATCGCGATTGGCAATATCCGTACCAACTACAATATCTTCCTGCTGACTATATCGATAGAGTAGAACTTTAAAAGCAGATAAGAGAAAAACAAATAAAGTTACTCCAGTTTGACTACTTAGAGCTTTAATCTTATCTGATAAAGATTTACTTAAAACTAGCGGATATTTAGCACCCCGATAGCTAGGAATAGGCAACCTAGTGCGATCGCATGGTAATTCTAAAACTTTGAGATCTCTTAACTGATTCTGCCAATAACTAATCTGTTGCTGTAATTTCTCACCAGATAACTTATTTTTTTGCCAGATTGCCCAATCAGCATATTGAATCGGCAATTCTGCTAAGGGAGAATCTTGTTCCTGTGAAAAGGCCCGATATAAAATACTAATTTCTTTGAGGAATAAACCAATAGACCAGCGATCGCTCACTATATGATGAGTAGCAATCAGTAGTATATGACTATTTTCAGCTAACCTTAATAACTTAACCCTTAATAGAGGTTCCCTCAAATCAAAAGGAACTTGTACAGTCTCATGAATAATGTCTTGGACTAAATCTTTTCCCTGGCTCCCTTCGCTAGAGATTTCCACAATGGGTAAGGCAATTTCCTGAAATGGCTGAATTACCTGAATAGGTTGTTTATCCTCATTAGAAATGAAGATAGTTCTGAGAATCTCATGGCGTTGAATAATCTCATTTAAAGTCTTGACTAAATTCTCAACACTAAGTTTACCTTCTAGTTTCAGAGCAGAAGCAACATTATAAGAACTATTCTCTGGTTCTAGCTGTTGAACAAACCATAATCTTTTCTGGGCAAAAGATAAGGGAATCTCAACATTTTCTGCTCTTCGAGGGATATTAGTGGCTTTAGGCAACTCAATTCCCTTCTGCCTAAGTTTTTGTTCTAATAACGCCCTTTGTTCTGGAGATAAACTTTGAAGTTGTTGAGAAAAATTTTTCATCTATTAACGGTATTTATATTAGGAATGATCCCAATCAGGTCTAATGACCTTACGATGATTGAGAAAACGATCAATAGACATTGCGGCAATACAGCCATCCCCAGCAGCAACAACTGCCTGTTTATAGGGCGTATTCCGAATATCCCCAATTGCCCAAACTCCTTCTACATTAGTAGACATAGTGTCGTCAACTTTTACTCCCCCATCTGGTTTGTATTCAACGAGATCGCCAACAAAGTCAGTAATGGGTTTCGAGCCATTTTGATAAATAAACACACCTTCTACCTCTATAATAGACGGTTCTTCTTGGTCTTTTTGTTTTACTTTAACTCCAGTTACTCCCATATCATTGCCTTCGACAGATCTCAGACGAGTACCTTTCCAATGTTTGACATTGGGTGTCTTAAGTAAGCTTTGGGCATGTAAGTTATCTGATTTAGGTTCTTTAAAAGTAATCCAATTCACAGTTGAGGCGAATTTAGTTAGAAACTGAGCTTCTTCTACTGCTTCTTGATTTAGTCCTACAACTGCTACTTCTCGGCCCTTATAAAACGCTCCATCACAAGTAGCACAATAGCTAACACCGCGACCTAAGTAATCAGATTCTCCAGGGAAAGAGGACACACGACCCATTGCTCCAGATGCCAAAACTAATGTTTTCCCGACAAATGTTCCTTCTGGGGTGTAAACCTTCTTCGATGGTCCTTCTATATCGACACCAAAAACCTGTGCTCTTTGATAAGTAGTCCCATAAGCAACAGCCTGATCTCGCATATCTTCCAACAATTTTTCACCACTTATATCCGCAGAAACTCCAGGATAGTTAGCAATTTTGTGGGTAATAGCCAAAGCTCCTACAGCTGGGTTTTTATCCAAAATAACGGTTTTATGATCTGCTCTTGATGTATATAGCGCGCAGGTACAGCCTGCTGGCCCACCTCCAATAATGACAACATCAAATTCGTATGTATTCAAAATGAGAATCCCTGTCGATTATGAAACTAACTTAAGGATACATCTGTAGGTGGCGAACTAACAATAGGCATCTTCACCACAATGAGTATCTAATTAAACTTAATTGCTTAACTAAATTAATAACTCCCATAAATTAGACTGTGGGACTAAGTCTTAATACATAGTCAAAATGACTTTAGTATTTTTGAAGGTTTTTCCTAGGAACCTAGGATTTTACGGATACTTATAATAGTCTGTAAGTAAAAACATACTAAATCTTGGTATCTAGCAATTAAAACCCTTCTAACTCCTCCTTTTTTATAAATTAATTTTACTTGTTTTACGAGACGTGCCCTACTAAAATCCTTGATTGATAGTGAATTTCTAGAATGGGCAATCGTCATCTCATTTGAAAATTTAACTCTCTGTAATGTGCATTATTGAGAATTATTCTCTATTGTTGTAAATTATATATGTATTGCCCATATAAGTAAATAAACTCAGAAAAATATTTTAAATAATTAGAATAAATTGTTTTGTTTATGAATTAAAAATACTCGAACAAGAAACTACTAAGTGGAATAATAATATTGGTAAAACCCAATGATATTAACAAATAAAATACTTCTCTAATTAATAAAAAAAATAGTATAAAATCATGAAAACTATAGATAATTTTTTAACAGATCTTTATAAAAAAGATATAAAATTCTGGCTAGAAACCAAAGACAATAATGAAGTCAAATTACGGTTTAATGCTCCAGAAGAGATTTTAACAGATGAGTTGATTTCTCAACTAAAAGAACTGAAACCTCAGATAATTGAATTTTTACAATCTACAAATACTAGTTCAAAATCTAGTAAGGTTCATATTGAAAAATGCGATCGCACTAAACCATTACCGCTATCTTTTGCCCAACAAAGATTATGGTTTATGGAACAGCTACAGCCTGGGGCAAACTACAATATCCCTACAGGAGTAAGGCTGCAAGGTAATTTAAAGCTAGATATCCTAGAACAAAGTCTTAACGAAATTATTCGTCGTCATGAAGTTTTACGGACTAACTTTCAAACCGAATCAGGCCAACCGCAGCAAATTATTAATCCTGAAGCAAAAATTAATTTAATTGTTCACAACTTAGAAAATGTAGAGATAGCAGAACAAGAAGCCAAAATATTAGAATTATCTAGTCAAGAAACCGTTCAGTCTTTCAACTTAGAGAAAGATTTATTATTAAGAGTAACTGTAATTCGTCTTAATCCCCAAGAACATATTGTTTTACTAATAATGCACCATATCATCTCAGATGGTTGGTCAATGGATATTGTAGTAAGAGAGTTAATTACTCTATACAAAACTTACAGTGCAGGGGAAAAATCTCCTTTCCCAGAACTAGAGCTTCAATATGCAGATTTTGCTAGCTGGCAGCGAGAATGGTTACAGGGGAAAGTCTTAGAACAGCAGCTAAGTTATGGCCGACAGAATTTATCAGGTACTTTACCAGTATTGCAATTGCCAACAGATTTTTCTCGAAGCCGGAGACAAACGTTCAAAGGAGCCAATCATACTTTTGAATTAGGGACAGAACTTACTCAAAAATTAAATGACTTAGCACGAGAGTCAGAAGTAACCTTGTTTATGTTGCTGTTAGCAGCCTACAAGATACTCTTATCTCGCTATACTGGCCAAGACGATATTATTGTCGGTGTGCCGATCGCTAATCGTAATCGTACAGAAATAGAAGATTTAATTGGTTTTTTTACTAATACTCTAGTTTTACGTTCAGATTTGTCCAATTGTCCGACTTTTAAGCAATTATTAGTTCAAATCAAAGAAATAACCTATAGTGCTTATGATAATCAGGATCTACCCTTTGAAAAATTAGTAGAAGAATTACAGCCTGAAAGAGATTTAAGCTATAACCCTCTGTTTCAAGCTAAATTTCGCTTAGAAAATTTACCTCAACCGGTAGAGATTCCTGGATTAAGTATTTCTACAGTTAAACAGACTGAATTTGTGGCCAAACTAGACCTGAGTTTAGATATGTACCAAACTACTTCTGGTTTAGTCGGGGGATTTGAATATAATACGGATTTATTTAAACCTGAAACGATATCTAGATTAGTAGGCCATTTTCGAACTTTACTCACAGAAATTGTTAACAAACCTGACTGCCCGATCGCAGAGCTATCGTTATTGACCGCAGCAGAAAAGCAACAAATATTGGTGGATTGGAATGATACTAAAGTTGAGTTTCCAGAACAGCTTTGTTTTCATCAAATCTTTGAGGCTCAAGCCGCTAAAACACCTGATAATATTGCCCTAATTTTTGAACAAGAAAAACTCACCTATGCCGAATTAAATCAAAAAAGTAGCGAGTTAGCAGCTTATCTATCTAGTTTGGGTGTCAAGCCAGAAGTTAGGGTGGGAATTTATTGCGATCGCTCTTTCGAAATGATTATTGCTTTCTTGGCTGTTCTCAAAGCAGGAGGGGCTTATGTTCCGCTCGATCCTGCCTATCCTCAAGATCGATTGGATTATATTGTCGAAGATAGTCAAATCAATATTTTATTGACCCAAGCGAAATACGAAGATACATTCAGCGCCCCGCAAAGCGGATCTCTTCGAGATCGCGACTTAACAATAATCAACTTAAATTCTCCCCTGCCCCTCCGCCCCTCTGCTCCCTCCGCTTCCTCCGCCCCCTCCGCTCCCTCTGCCTCCTCTGCCGTTTCTCCAGAAAACCTCGCTTACATAATCTACACCTCAGGTTCCACAGGAAAACCCAAGGGAGTGTTAATTCCTCACAGAGGATTAACCAATCTTACTGAACATAAAATAAGAGCTTGTCAGGTTGATGCGGATAGTTGTGTACTGCAATTTTTCTCCTTTAGTTTTGATGCCTCGATCCCAGAAATTATTATGTCCTTGGGTTGTGGTGCCAAGCTTTGTTTAGCGACGAGAGAAACCTTGCTACCAGGAGAAGGGTTATTGAATTTACTGCGATCGCAAAAGGTAACTCATATCACCATGACACCCTCTGCTTTAGCGACTTTACCAGCAGCAGAATTACCTGATTTAAAAATGGTTTTAGTGGGAGGAGAAGCGCCATCAGAAGAATTAATTAATCAATGGTCGGAAAATCGCTTATTTATTAACGCTTATGGACCGACAGAAGTAACAGTTAATGCCAGTATGGTTAGTTGTGGTAATGGAAATCCGAGCCAGCCGACTATTCGGCCTAGTGAGAATAAGCAACTTTATGTCTGCGATCGCAATTTACAACTCGTACCGATTGGTGTTGTTGGCGAACTTTATATTGCGGGGGTAGGATTAGCTAGAGGTTATTTGAATCGTCCTGAATTAACAGCAGAAAAATTTATCCCGAATCCTTTTTCATTGAACATTGACCATTTACCATTGACCAGTCAGAGCAACGCTTCTTCATCTCCCCCTGCTCCCTCCGCCCCCTCTGCCCCTCTGCTCTATAAAACAGGGGATCTAGCAACTTACCTTCCCGATGGCAGAATAAAACTATTAGGAAGAATTGATAATCAGGTAAAAATCAGAGGTTTTCGGATTGAACCAGGAGAAATTGAAATCCTAATTAATCAACATCCTGATGTCAAAATTAGTGTGGTAACGCCTTTAGTAGACAATAGAAATGACAAATATTTAGCAGCTTACGTTGTCCTGAAGCCAAATAGCGAAGTTCAAGTCTCTAGTTTGCGGAATTTTCTACAATCAAGAATACCAGGCTATATGATTCCTCAAAATATTGCTATTCTAGATTCGCTGCCGCTAAATACCAATGGCAAAGTTGATCTCAAAGCTTTACCCAAGATTCAAGAAAATTTAGCCAAAGTTCCCCAAGAGATTGTTGCTCCACGCAATGCCAATGAAACAAAATTGAGAGATATTTTTGTAGAAGTTCTAGAAGTAGAGTCAATTAGTATCTATGACAATTTCTTCGAGCTTGGTGGACATTCCTTGTTGGCAACTAAATTAATTGCTTTGCTGCTAGAGGAATTCTCAATTGATATTAATGTGATTGATTTATTTGAAGCTCCTACTGTTGAAGGATTAGCTAAAAGAATTGAAAATAAGATAGCTATCAAAGAAATCTCTGAGAGTAGCTCTGATCAAGAAGAAGAACGGGAACAGATTAGAATTTAGCAAGAATTATCTAAAGAACAAAAACTCAAATAAAATGGCGATCGCATCCAATAATCCCTGGCTTCCTCGAATTAATTCTAATCCTCAAGCAAAGTTACGTTTATTCTGTTTCCCCTACGCTGGAGGCTCAAGCTATACCTTTGAGTCCTGGGTAGATGTTTTACCAAATACTGTCGAAATTTGTCCGATTGAATTACCAGGAAGACGGAGACGGTTTAGGGATCCTCTGTATAAACGTCTAGACTCATTGATAACAGATTTATCTGTGGCAATTGTTCCCTATTTAGACAAACCATTCATTTTTTTTGGTCATAGTATGGGTGGCTTGGTAAGCTTTGAGTTGACCCGCTTACTTCGCCGAAAAAATAATTTGAGTCCAGTTCATTTATTAATTTCTGCCCGTAGTGCTATTCAGCTTCCGCCATCTAAACCGCCTATTCATCATCTAGAATATGAAGCTTTTAAACAAGAAGTTATTCGTTTAGGAGGAACACCACAAGCTATTTTAGAAAACCAAGAAATGATGGATCTAATGATTCCAATTGTAAAAGCGGATTTTGAAGTTATCGAAACCCATACTTATCAACCAGAAATTCCTTTAAATATTCCGCTAACTATTTTTGGAGGAGAGAATGATCTCGAAGTTACTCCAGAAGAATTAGCTGCTTGGGAGGAGCAGACATCCGCTAATTTTTCACTAAAAATGTTTGAAGGGGGACATTTTTTTATCGAGGAGCAGAGATCGCTTTTATTAAAATCGGTTAACAGTATACTCAAGCTTTATGTATAAATTGGGTAATTTGTAGTACTTAAATACTTCGCGATCGCGTGTAATACTAAATCCTGTTTACATACTCATCTTTTACTGGAGCAGAGGAGAAAGAGAATGAATAACGGTAAAGGGGTTTTGAGAATCGGATTTAGGATAAATCTCTATTCTCTTAACTAGAACAACTAATAAAAATGCGTAATAAATAATAAAATTATCGCTAATCAATGAAAATCGCGGATCGCGTTTCCATAGCTTCAACTTACGGCACATGGAATTTTTAAATAATCTATAATTTGACGCAGAAAGAGTGAATTAGTTTTCTGGGCTATATTTTTCCAGTAATTTCTGAAAGCGAACATCCTGACGAATATTATCAAAATCAGAATTTTTCTTTGCCATATTGCAGTATTTTTTGTTTAGTAGAATCGCTTCTTTTAGATTTTGAAGAGCTAGGCCAATTTCATTTTGGATAGAATAAATGCAAGCTATTTTATACCAAGCTAGATACTCATCAGGTTTAATGTTCAAAACCTGCTTATAGGAGGTGATTGCTTCTTCATATCTTCCTAAATTAAATAAAGCATTCCCGCGATTACCCCAAGCTCTATATCCATCAGGTTTAATTTTGAGAGCTTGGTCGTGGGAGGCGATCGCTTCTTCTAATCTTCCTAAATTCTTTAAAGCAATCCCGCGGTTGTTCCAAGCTTCGTGGTAATCAGGTTTAATTTTGAGAGCTTGGTCGTGGGAGGCGATCGCTTCTTCTAATCTTCCTAAATCACTTAAAGCATTCCCGCGGTTGTACCAAGCTTCGTGGTAATCAGGTTTGATATCGAGAGCTTTCTCATAGG
>JBCCYD010000148.1:0-13260 GCA_039190385.1 Cyanobacteria bacterium P01_F01_bin.143
CTGGTGAGGTACATCTGAGACTAGTGACTGGTGATTGGTGACTGGGGACTGGGAAGAAGGGAACGCCTGCATTTCCCAATCCCTAATCCCGACGCGGAGCGGAGCGGAGCTAATCCTTTAGGGCAATCCCTAAAACTAGTAAATTCTGTACCTCATGAATCCGAGAAACGCTATATATGATTTTTTTTTGTGTTTGAGACTTAAGTAATGTTAATAAATGTAATTAATTGATAATTTCAAACTCAAGATCTTGTTGCTTAGCAAAATTGAAAGTGAAATGATCTATTACATTGGTGTTGCTCAATTCTAGATTGTAAAAATCTACTAAAGCATCATCAAAATAAGGGCCAGCATGCCAAGTTCCCACTTCTAGTTTGATGAAACAATCGCCTGGAATTTGAAAAGCTGCCATTTTTGTTAAATCTGGTTCAGGAATTGCTGAGGGTGGTGCGACTACAATATACCAAGGTTTTCCTTCTAGAGAACCCAAACATTGAGTACAAAGATTGTGACGTGTGATTTGATGGAATTTCCGTCCTCGATAATGCAGTCGCATGATATAAAAACGAGGAATTCCCTGACCTAAGTCTAATTGAGCATCTAGCTGATCATAGGTTTTGCCATCTTCAGACGCAGTAATTAATTGTCCATAGGGTTGAAAGTTATCAGGATTAATTAATTGGGCAGAAATCTGTTGAAGACTCATGATAATAGCTTGATTATATTTTTTTGTGGCAATGCGATCTCTACATTCTAAATTTAAGTCTCGTTAGTAGTCGAAATTTTTATTAAATTTAAAATGCAACTCTTGTGGCTTTTCTTCTGAATCTGAAGCATACCAACCCCAAATTATAATTTCATCTTCAGCGGGTATGCGGTACTCATAACTATTGCAAAACCCTTTATCTTCTAGAGGAAAATCTTGAGTGATAAACTTATTCGGAGCTATTTCCTTCTCTTGGGTAATGTACATATTACATGAAGGCTCACCTAAAATATCAACATAAGAATAAATTTTTAATTTGTACCCATCCATAGCAATCTCTTCCCACAGCCAAGGTTCAAGATGCTGATCCACAAAATAAAATAGAAGACTGAGAGCTGCTATTGCAGTAATCCCAAAAGTCACCATCAAAATTAAAACTGCTATTATAATTTTTTTGACCATGCCTACACTAAATCCCCTTAACTCTTTAAGTTAATTTCCTCAGTAAATATCAACAAAATACGATTGAAACTTATTTTACTACTGAGGTTGCTTTAGGTAGTCAATTTTTTAGGTTTTATTTACATAAAAAATTTGTTATGTGATCGCTATGATGGGGTTTGCCTTATAAATCAATCATTATGATTATTAGCTATCAAAGAAAGTACAATATAAAGTACATCCAATTCCAAAAATTACTATTACGAGACCAGCTTTACCTTGTAATTTACGTTCTTCAACTACATCTTGATAAGAAATAATCATATCAGTTTGAGAATCATCCACAATGGCAAATTGCCATAAAAGAGATGATTCTTGCGGATTTTCATCAGCATTAATCCAAATGACTTTTGTCTTTTCTTTAACCAAATTATTTTTTAATTGGTCATATTTAGGCATCCAATCTACGTAATCTACTTGCATTTTGTTAGGTAGGGAAAAAGTTAAACTTCTAATTTCTTTTCCTTTCCTTGTATATGAATCTTCTTCGATGGGAACAGATTGAGAAACTTCAATTTTAGTAAGAGACTCGAATTGAGGTGCTTTTTGCGCTAAGGAAACGGCTATTCCTACTCCCGCTATTAAAATCCCAATTATTCCACCTAAAACCCTATCAGATTTGCTACTCATAACTTTATAAATAGGCATAAAGATTAACTTGTCATTTTATTTTTCCCAAAACTTAATCAGGACAGGATTTTTCCGATAAACTCAATACAAAAATTCACAAAGATTACATTAAATTCCCGATTCCCTGTAGACTCTAGCCTAAAGTTGAAAAATCAGTGCTTTTGTATGTCAAATCCAGAGGGTAATCTTCCCCCCGAAACCGACGAAGAAATAATCAGAGAACAAAGATACTGGCGAGCTAATGTACGGTTAATTCGCAATCTATTACTTATTTGGGTGTTTGTTTCCCTTGGTTGCAGCATCCTCTTGGTACCAATATTAAATAATTTTTCTATAGGAAATCTGCCCTTTGGTTTTTGGATGGCTCAACAAGGATCAATCTTTATCTTCGTGATTCTGATTTTTTTCTATGCCATCAGAATGGACAAACTCGATCGCAGATATCGGAAAAAATAATAACTATAAAATACTTTTAAAAAACATACTATGACCGTAGAAACCTGGACAACACTTTTTGTTATTATCTCTTTTATTCTATATCTCTATATTGGTTGGAGATCACGGGTGCGTGATAGCAAAGGCTTCTTTGTCGCCGATCGCGGAGTCCCAGCAATTGCCAATGGTGCGGCGACCGCTGCTGATTGGATGTCTGCCGCTTCTTTTATCTCTATGGCAGGACTAATCTCCTTCCTCGGTTACGATGGCTCAATGTATTTAATGGGCTGGACAGGAGGCTTTGTGCTCCTTGCTCTGCTACTCGCTCCCTATCTCCGGAAGTTTGGCAAATATACTGTACCTGATTTTGTTGGCGATCGCTATTATTCGGTTTGGGCACGCTTAGTCGCCGTAGTCGCAGCTATATTTGTCTCTCTAACCTATGTTGCAGGACAAATGCGCGGTGTAGGAATTGTTTTCAGTCGGTTTCTCCAGGTTGATATTAATACTGGAGTGGTCATTGGCATGGTGATTGTGGCATTTTTCGCTGTTCTAGGTGGCATGAAAGGTATTACTTGGACGCAAGTGGCGCAATATGGAGTTTTGATTATTGCTTATTTGATTCCCGCGATCGCGATCGCCTTTATCCTTACAGGAAATCCCATTCCTCAACTCGCTTTTGGTTTTAGCGATATCGTCGAAAAATTAAATCAGGTTCAAGTCGATTTAGGATTTGCTGAATATACCCAACCCTTTGTCAATAAATCCATGCTAGATGTGCTGTTTATCACGATCGCCCTCATGGTTGGCACAGCCGGGTTACCCCATGTGATCGTCCGCTTTTATACTGTACCCTCAGCTCGGGCAGCTCGCTATTCGGCAGGTTGGGCCTTATTATTTATTGCAATTCTCTACACAACTGCGCCGGCAATATCAGCTTTTGCACGTTATAACTTAATTGATAGTTTGCACAATAAAACCATTGAGCAAGTCCAGGAATTAGATTGGGCAACCAAATGGTCAAATACAGGTTTACTCGGTTTTGAAGATAGGAATAATAACGGTAAAATTGAATTAACTCCCGATAAAGCAACCAGTGAGATAACAATCGATCGCGATATTATTGTGCTTTCGACTCCCGAAGTTGCTAAGCTCGCTCCTTGGGTAATTGCCCTCGTTGCCGCAGGAGGCTTAGCTGCTGCTTTATCGACCGCATCAGGTTTATTGTTGGTAATTTCCAGTTCCATCGCCCATGATGTTTACTATCGCATTATTAACCCTCAAGCGTCAGAAAGCCAGAGGGTGATGGTAGGTCGGATTATGGTACTTTTTGCGATCGCGATCGCGGGATATGTGGGAATTAATCCCCCAGGTTTTGTAGCGCAGGTAGTCGCTTTTGCCTTTGGATTAGCTGCTGCTAGTTTTTTCCCAGTTATTTTACTCGGAATTTTTGACCAACGGACGAATCGGGAAGGTGCGATCGCTGGGATGGTTAGTGGTTTACTCTTTACTAGCTTCTATATTATTGGCGCTAAATTTTATGGAATGCCCAATTGGTTTTTTGATATTTCTCCCGAGGGCATTGGCACAGTGGGCATGATGCTAAATTTTGTGGTTACCTATACTGTTTCTCGTTTTACTCCTGCACCACCATTGGAAGTTCAAGAAATGGTTGCGAGACTTCGCTCTCCTGAAGGGAATAGTCCAGGTCTGAGCGATCTAGGAGAAGAACAGTTGGATTAGAAGTAAAAAAATTATGTATGTTAGATTGCAGATTGCTATTTTATTTAATTACATAGGAATTGCTTAGTACAAAGAATAAATGACGAACGACCAAAAGAAACAATTAGAAACTCAGCTTTGGAACATTGCTGATTCACTGCGGGGCAAGATGAATGCCGACGAGTTTCGGGATTACTGCTTAGGGTTTATTTTCTATAAATATTTGTCCGAGCGTCAGCATCTATACGCTAACGAAATTTTGTCTGAGGATGAGATTGATTTTCTAGAAATTAATGAGTCTTCGGAAGAAGGGCAGGAATATTTAGAAGCAATTCAAGAAGATTCGATTGCTCAGTTGGGGTATTTTCTTAAGCCATCGGAATTATTTAGTTCGCTGGCAGAGCGGGCATTAGGAGCAAAAAAAGCCCATGAAGAAAATTTAGCAGATGAAGATTTTGAGTCGTCTAATTTTATTTTGGATGATCTAACCAATGTATTAAATAACATTGAACGCTCGACTATGGGCAATGAAAGTGAGGAAGAGTTTGATCATTTGTTTGAGGATCTGGATCTAACTTCGACTAAGTTGGGGCGTACTCCCAAGGCAAAAAATACTTTAATTGCCAAGATTTTAGTCCATTTAGACAAAATTGATTTTCGGTTAGAAGATTCGGAAAGTGATGTGTTGGGGGATGCCTATGAATATCTGATTGGACAGTTTGCCAGTGGTGCTGGGAAAAAAGCAGGAGAGTTTTACACGCCGCAGCAGGTTTCTAAGGTGTTAGCGAAGATTGTCACTACAGGTAAGGATCGGCTAAAGTCGGTTTACGATCCTACTTGTGGTTCAGGATCTTTATTGTTGCGGGTAGCGCGGGAAGTTGATTCTGTTGGGGATTTTTATGGGCAGGAGATGAACCGCACAACCTATAACCTGGCAAGAATGAATATGATTTTGCATGGGATACATTACAGGAATTTTGATTTAAGGCAGGAGGATACCTTAGAAAAACCGCAGCATAAGGGGCTGAGGTTTGAGGCGGTGGTCGCTAATCCGCCGTTCTCGGCAAAATGGAGTAGAAATCCCTTATTTGAGTCTGATGATCGTTTTAGTCAATATGGCAGACTAGCACCTAAGTCGAAGGCTGATTTTGCTTTTGTGCAGCATATGATCCATCATCTGGATGAGAATGGCATTATGGCGGTGGTGTTACCTCATGGTGTTTTGTTTCGTGGAGCAGCAGAGGGGGCAATTCGTCAGTATTTAATTAGGAATCGTAATTGGTTGGATGCGGTGATTGGCTTACCTGCAAATATTTTCTATGGGACGAGTATTCCGACTTGTGTGTTGGTGTTTAAGAAATGTCGGGAGCAGCCGAAGGATATTTTGTTTATTGATGCGAGTGCCTATTTTGAAAAGGCGAAAAATCAGAATTATCTGCGGGATCAAGATGTTGACAAAATTATTCGGACTTATCGGGAAAGGTTAGAGGAGGAAAAGTATAGTTATCGGGCTTCTCTGGAAGAAATCGAGGAGAATGATTTTAATTTAAATATTCCTCGATATGTGGATACTTTTGAGGTGGGAGAGCCGATTGATCTGGCAGTTGTGGCGGCGGAGTTGAGCCAGATTGATCAGGATATGGTGGGTATTAATGAAACGATTAGGGGTTTTTGTAATGAGTTGGGGATTAATGCACCGTTATGATTTTTTTAGAAACAAAGTCAAAATATTGTCCTATTAAACAATTATGCCAAGTAATTGACTGTGAACATAAAACTGCTCCCTATGTGGACTCATCAAATTATCTAGTTGTAAGGACAAGCAATGTTCGTAACGGTGTGTTGGTGCTAGATGATATTAAATATACAACACAAGAAGGATTTCTAGAATGGACACAAAGAGCTGTCCCAGAATATGGTGATGTGTTATTTACAAGAGAAGCCCCAGCCGGAGAAAGTTGTTTGGTTCCTAAGAATTTAAATCTATGTATTGGTCAAAGAATGGTTCTTTTACGTGCGAATAAAGAACTAATTAACTCTAATTTTTTATCGTTTTATTTGACTTCAGAAAAATGTAAACGTGAAATTTATAAATATTCAATTGGTTCTACCGTTAAAAGAATCAATATTGAAGATATTTTAAAGATAAAAATTTTTTGTCCTTCGATCACCGAACAGGAAAAGATTGCTAGGTTTTTGGGTGCAGTGGATGCAAGATTAACCAAACTCCGCCGCAAGCACGAGCTATTACAAACCTATAAAAGGGGAGTAATGCAAAAAATCTTTTCCCAACAAATCCGCTTCAAACAAGACGATAGCTCTTCCTTCCCTGACTGGCAAAAGAAAAAGTTAGAGGATGTCGCAAGTTTTCTTAAAGGGAAAGGTCTATCAAAAGATGATTTATCTAAATCAGGTTACTTGAAATGTATTAGATATGCTGAGCTTTACACAATTTATGATGAAGTAATTTATGAAGTGGTCTCTTCTACGAGCCTAGATCCTGATAATTTAGTTTTGAGTTTAGAGAATGATGTAATAATTCCATCTTCAGGAGAAACTGCTATTGATATAGCGAAAGCTTCTTGTGTGAATGTTTCGGGAGTTGCTTTAGGAGGTGATTTAAATATTCTCAGAACACAAATGAATGGTAACTTTTTATCATATTATTTAAATCATCATAAAAAAATTGAAATAGCTAGAATAGCTCAAGGCAATACAGTTGTACATTTATACAGTTCTCAACTAAAAAATATCAATATTGAAGTTCCCATACATAAAGAACAAGAAAAAATAGTTAATTTTTTAATAAAAATTAATCGAAAAATCGAAGCCATATCTCGACAAATCGAACAAACTGAGTTATTCAAGAAAGGCTTACTTCAGAAGATGTTTGTATAAAGTTAATTTATGGAAAGCCTAAAAGATCTTATTTTGAGAAATAAAGACAAATTTCCTGAATTTGAATATTACGTACCGATTATTGAAAAAGCACAAGATAATCAAGAGAATTATCCTGATATTACTATCGAATGTTGTAATTCTCTTGTTCAAGGTATTTCTAAAACAATTATTTTCTCTTTACTATCTTCTTTTTTGACATCATTATCTAAGTTGCCAAATATTGATATTAAAAAACTTTTGAAAAATGAATCAGTTAATGTTCAATTTTCTACAGCATTAAATGTTCTAGAAAAAAATATAGACGACTCCGCTTTTTTTCAGCTAATTGAAAAAGCTTATGATTCACTGGAAACTAAAAATACAAATAATAAGAATAACAAAGATATTAATAAAATTAAATTAATTTTCAAAAAAGCTGTAGAAATATCAAACACAAACATCAAACCCAAAGAATTAGAGCTTTTGATAGCCTGTGAAGATTTACTTAATGATCAAAGAAACTCTTTTTTTGATTTAATACAAAATGCTTCTTATTTACACAATAATAAACCTATATCTGAGAAGGCTAATTTTAAGGAAGCTATCAAGCTTTTGTCTCGTGAGGGAGATATTCTTGAACTTGATTTTATAAGAGCTTGTGAAACTCTAATTAATAAAATTAGTAATTTTAGAAATGATAGAGGAGACATCTCTCATGGAAGAGAAGTGCCCAAAACACTTTGTAGCGATTTGAATTTATCAAGACTGATTATAGAAATAACTGAAAGCTTATTGCGATATACGTTAGCTTCCTTTTTTGTAATCGACTTAGAAAAAAAAGCAAAAGAATTCGAAGAGAAACAAGTTAAAGAGGAAGAAGAAAATATAAATGATCGAATTAAATATGAATCTAATCCAGCTTTCAATGACCTTTTAGACGAGGAATATCCCCTAGATGGCAAACTACTTTATAGCGAAGCATTGCATATCCTGTACTACGAAGACTATGAGATCCGTCTCCAAAACTTTCTAGAGGATGAGTAAAGCTATTATTGGAAAGCGATCGCCTTCTCAAAATAATCTTAAAATTACTCTTAAATATATTCAGTTAGAAAACCTTTGCTAGACTCAAACCATAGCCCAAAATATTTCTCTTAAAATAACCATGCTTAATTTAGAAAAAGCGATCTCAAAAATACGGCAGCTACCCCTAGAAAAACAGCAACAAGTAGTTCAATTTGTTGAATCCTTAGAGAAAAAAGAGGAAGAGTCAGAAGATTTCTTTGCGATCGCAGGTATCTGGGAAAACCGAAAAATAACCGCAGAAACCCTCCGTCAACAAGCATGGAAGGAACAAAAATAGTGATATTATGCGATACCAATATTCTGATTGAGCTTTATAAAAATAATCCTATTATTATCAGCGAACTTCGTAAAATTGGGTCAAAACAAATTGCGATTAGCAGTATCACTCAAGCTGAACTTTACTATGGAGCTTTGAATAAACAAGAGCTACTGAAAATAAAACGGCATCTGAGTCAGTTAGAAATTCTGGTGATGGATAGGATAGTATCAGAGCGATTTATTCAATTGATGGAAAGTTATGCCCTCAGCCATAAATTAACAATCCCAGACGCAATAATTGCTGCTACTGCCCTAGTGAATAATCTTGATTTATACAGCTTGAATAAGAAAGATTTTCGGTTTATCTCGAACTTAAACCTTTACTAATTTAGCTAAACACTATGACCCAGTCTGAAGCAGAACTTGAACAAAACTTAGTCGAACGTCTCAAAGGGTTAGGTTATACACCCACCAAAATTCGTAATTCCGAAGACCTTAGAGCCAATCTCAAAACTCAACTAGAAAAACATAACAAGATCCAACTTAGCCCCGAAGAATTTAAACGAGTTCTCAACCATTTAGATAAAGGAAATGTATTTGATCGCGCCAAAAGACTTCGCGACAAAATGGAACTTAGCCGAGACGATGGAACCACAAGCTATCTAGAATTTTTAAATATAGAACATTGGTGTCAAAATGAATATCAAGTCACCAACCAGATCACCCAACAAGGCAAATATAAAAACCGGTACGACGTAACATTATTAATTAATGGCTTACCCCTTGTACAGATTGAACTCAAACGTCGAGGACTCGAACTAAAAGAAGCTTTTAACCAAATCAATCGCTACCAACGCCACTCCTACAGCGCAGAATTTGGGTTATTTCAATATGTGCAAATTTTTGTGATTTCCAATGGAGTTAATACCCGCTACTACGCCAACAATCGCAAACAAGAATATAAACAAACTTTCTACTGGGCAGATAAAAACAATAATCTCATTACCCAACTAGAAGACTTTGCCGATCGCTTTTTAGAAAAATGCCACCTCTCCAAAATGATTTGTCAATATATCGTCCTCCACGAATCGGACAAAACTTTGATGGTGCTGCGACCCTATCAATATCATGCAGTAGAAGCAATTATTGAACGCGTTAAAGAAAGTGATAACAATGGCTATATCTGGCATACTACTGGCTCAGGTAAAACTCTAACTAGCTTCAAAGCAGCTCAAATACTCACCAAACTAACAAAAGTTCATAAAGTTTTATTTGTAGTAGATCGCGCTGACCTAGATTACCAAACCAGTCAAGAATTTAATCATTTTAGTCCTAATTGTGTAGATACGACAGATAACACCAAGCAATTAGTTGAGCAAATGACTGGGGAGAATAAATTAATTGTTACCACGATTCAAAAACTTAATAATGCTATTAAAAAGCCTCGCCATGAAGCAGCGATGGAAAATCTCAGAAATCAGCGAATTGTCTTCATTTTTGATGAATGCCATCGTTCCCAATTTGGTGAAACTCATAAAAATATCGTCAAATTTTTCACCAAAGCCCAGATGTTTGGTTTTACAGGAACGCCGATTTTTGCCGATAACTCGGTTAGTAACGAGCATGGAAAACGCACCACCAAAGATCTATTTCAAGAATGCTTACATAAATACATCATTACAAATGCGATCGCCGATGAAAATGTACTCAAATTTTCTGTCGAATACTGGGGCAAACTTAAACGCAAAGATGGCAGCTTAATTACCGAACCAAAATTAGACCGTGAATTCTTTGCTAATCCTGAGCGTATTTCTCTGATTGTTGATTGGATTATTGCCCATCACGATCGCAAAACCAGCAACAAAAAATTCTCTGCGATGCTCTGTGTCAGCAATATAGATAATCTTATTACCTATTATAAAACCTTCAAAAGCAAACAAAAACAGGGATTACATGACTTGCGAGTCATCACAATTTTTACTCCTAACGATAATGAAGCAGATCAAGACGCTAACGGCTTAATTGGCGAACCGAATTTCAACATTGGAACAGAGACAAGTAGTCGTACCCATAGCCGTAACAAACTAAATGAATTTATCGCTGACTATAATCAAATGTACCAAACTCATCATTCTGCCAAAGATAGTCAAGCTTTTTATGCTTATTACAAAAATATTTCGAAACGTCTTAAAGATCGCGATAATGAAAACTTCCCAGATCAAGAGCGAGCTGATATTTTGTTAGTCGTTAATATGTATCTCACAGGCTTTGATGTCAAAAAACTTAATACTCTCTACGTCGATAAAAATCTCAAATATCACGGACTAATTCAGGCATATTCTCGTACTAATCGTATTTTAGGAGAACTCAAATCTCAAGGAAATATTATTTGCTTTCGAAACCTCAAAGAGAACACAGACCAAGCAGTTGCTCTATTTTCTGACACCAATGCTAAAGAAGAAATATTTATAGAACCCTATGAACATTATGTTGATAAATTTAATGAAGGTGTACAAAAATTACGAGCGATTGCTGCCATACCCAACGATGTCAATAAATTGATTAATGAAGACGACCAAGTCGAGTTCGTTAAAGCCTTTCGTAATCTCATCCGCTTATTGAATGTTAGTAAATCATTCACTGAATTTGATTTTTCTAATCTGAAGATAGATGAACAAACCTTTGAAGACTACAAGAGTAAATATCTAGACATCTACGATAAAAGTAGACCTCAAAATGATGAAGAACCAGAATCTCCAGTTGAGGAAATCGATTTTGAGCTGGAATTGATTCAGAAAGATGAAATTAATGTTTACTATATTCTTAAACTACTTTCCGATCTTCCACGCGACCTGAAAGATAATGCTACACAGAAAGATTTCCAGAGGAAAAAAGCTTCTATTATCGAGCTACTAGGCAAAGAAGCCCAGTTACGGAGTAAGCGAGATCTCATTGAGAAATTCATTGAAGAACGAATTATCTCTCTTGAACCAGAAGAAAAAGTTGAAAAAGTTTTTCAGGATTTTTGGAATCAAGAACGAGTTGAAGCCGTTCGAAAACTTTGCAGCTCGGAAAATCTGAATGAATCAGCTGTTTATCAAATGATTGCCAACTATAAATTCTCAGGGAAGGAACCATTAAGGGAAACTGTACTGAATGCATGTCAAAAAAAACCTAAATTATTAGAGCGTAAAAAAATCTTTAAGCGAGTTGTATCGCAATTACTTTACATTATCAACAAGTTTGATGATGCTCTTGGTGAGTTTGAAGAGGAAGAATAAGCTATATATCTGTTTTCATATATATGTTTTCAATAGTTTCTGTAATTTTTGAAATCGCCTTCCTAAACTTAAGCGTTTTTTAAAAGTAAGGAATTAGTTACCACAATCAGAGAACTACTTGCCATCGCGATCGCAGCTAAAATAGGAGATAGCAACAAGCCATAACTAGGCAAAGCAATCCCCGCAGCCAAAGGAATCGCGATCGCGTTATAACCTAAGGCCCAGAAAAGATTTTGCTTAATTTTCTGTCCAGTCGCTTTACTTAGTTCAATAGCTGTTATTAAATCCGCAAGATTGTTTTGCATCAAAATAATATCAGCAGTTTCGATCGCAATATCCGTACTGGCTCGCAAAGAAATACCAATATCAGACTGAGCCAAGGCTGGAGCGTCATTGATACCATCGCCGATCATCGCAACTTTAGAAACAGTGTCTTGGGGTTTTGGGGAATTGAGGTTTTGGGGAAGTAGGGCAATAGGGTAAGTGTTATTTTGTAGCGACTGGATGATGTTTGCTTTATCTTCAGGTTTAACTTCAGCAAAAACTTGCGATATGCCAAGTTCAGTAGCAATTTGCTGGCCTATTTCTTTGCGATCGCCGGTCAAGAGAATAGTTTCAAAACCCATATCTTGTAGCTTATTAACCGTTGCTAAAGCATCAGAGCGCAATTGATCTTTCAAGGCAATTATGCCCTCAATTTCTCCTGATTTGGCCAAGTAAACCACAGTTTTTCCGCCCGCAGCCAAAGAATTCACTCGTTCTTGAACCGAAGGCTTCCAAGTAATTAGATGTTGCCGTAACCAATCTTGATTGCCGAGGAGAATCGTTTCACCCTCAATAACACCTGAAATACCCCAGCCTGGTTTGGTTGTAATTTCGGTTGCTGTCAATAAAGATAAATCTTGTTGTCTAGCACAATCAACAATCGCGATCGCCAAGGGATGATTACTCTGAACTTCCACCGTTGCCGCCAATTGCAACAAACTAGCAGTCGAAAGATTATTCAGCGATTCGATATCACTAACCTGCAATTTACCCTCAGTCAAAGTTCCTGTCTTATCAAAAACTATTTTATCGAGTTGCTGAACCTGCTCCAAAATATCTCCGCCCTTAATCAAAATTCCTTTTTGGGCGCCAATGCCTGTGCCGACTAAAATAGCAGTGGGAGTGGCCAAACCCAAAGCACAAGGACAAGCAATCACTAAAACCGCGATCGCTAATTGCAGACTTAACAACAAAGGCGAAGTTGGCATGATCATTGACTGATGCATATGATCAGAACTTGTCATTAGAACTTCTGGCCAAAGATTTGTGCCCACAAAATACCAAAATAGCCAAGTGAGAGCTGCGATCGCCATTACGCCATAGGCAAAATAGCCAGCGACCGTATCGGCCAATTGTTGCAATGGAGCCTTGCGAGTTTGGGCCGATTCTACTAAATTAATAATTCTGGCCAAAGTTGTGGAGTTGCCGATACTCTTTACTTGAAAAGCAAAGACTCCTTCTTGGTTAATAGTTCCCGCAAAAACGCGATCGCCTGTTTGTTTGCGAACAGCCACCGATTCTCCTGTTAGCATCGATTCATCAATAGTAGTTTCTCCAAGTAGAATTTCGCCATCGGTGGGAATTTTTTCTCCTGGCAAAACTCTGAGCCATTCCCCAACCCGAACCTGTTCTACAGGAATTTGAATATTAGGTGTCTCGGTATCTACCCTATTGCCAATCAAACGAGCTGTTTCTGGTTGCAAAGCTACTAGTTTC
>JBCCYD010000149.1:0-13171 GCA_039190385.1 Cyanobacteria bacterium P01_F01_bin.143
TGAACTTGATTGTGCTGTTAACTCCAATCTAGAGTGTGAAATTGACCCGCAGAAAGAACCTGAAGTGGTCTCTAAAACAGAATCAGAGATTACTCAGTCAGACTCCGAAACAAAATCAGAGGTTACTTCTCAATCGGAATCGGAAATTGTTCTTGAACTTGATTGTGCTGTTAACTCCAATCTAGAGTGTGAAGTCGACTCTCAGAAAGAGCCTGAAGTTATCTCTAAAATAGAGTCGGAGGTTTCTCAAGCAGACTCTGAAGTCATCTCCGAACCAAAACCTGAGGTTACTTCTCAACCAGAAACGGAAGTTGTTCCAGACACAGAGCCTGAAGTTGTTTCTGAACCTGAAGATATTGCTCTTGTACCAGAAGGAGCAGAAGTAACTTTTGAGTTGATACCAATAAAAGATTGGAGAATTCCTAGACTAGCTTTATTGCTAATTATTGCTCTTAGTTACTATCTGTTGAGAAAGTTACAGACAAACGCAATATCAGAAATTAAGCTCGAAATTCAACCTGGGTTAGAACCGCAAATTACGAAAGTAAATAATTTTTCCACAATGAATTTTGACATTTCCTTAGAAGTTGTAGAGCATTCAGTAACAAATAGATTACGGAGCAATAATAACTTTGTAAATCAGTCACAAGTAAAAATCAAATCTCACTGATTTCGCCATTATCAAAAGATTTCATTCACTTTATCTAGCAAACTGCAATCTAAAATCATGTCAGATACAAAATTTACATTAAGCAAGTTTTTTAATCTTAAAAAACAAAAAGAAGAACAAAACAAGCAACTTCTTCAAAGTCCAAGTTTTCAGAAAATTCAAGACAAAATATCTGAACAAAAAAATCAATTTCCTCTCTTAGAAATTCTCAAAGAAAAGGTATTTATTGTGATACTAGGACAATTGGATCAATTACTAAATATTGATATTCTCCAAGATATTTTTGCTGACACCTGGAGTAAAAGGAAGGAATTATCAGAATATACAGATTTAGAAAAGTATCCTCCTCATAAAATCGTATTGAAGGACAATTGCAACTCCTCAAATCCAACTCTCTCATCGAGAATATTGAAGCCAACATCCAACCGGCAACTGGTGAGGGACAAAGTTTTCTTGTCGTAAAAGTCGATGAAGCAAATCCTTGGGTTTATGGTGCTAATGTCAGTAACTACGATAATGTTAGTACCGGAGCAGAAAGATTTGGAGTTAGTCTTGGATACCTAAATTTAACAGGAAGTGGAGATAGTGTGTTAGCTTCTTTCAATCGCGCTTTTGATGCTGATACTTGGGAGATAGATGCTAACTATAATCTTCCTATAAATGCCAAAAATGGAACTCTACAATTACGGACTAATATCGAGCGCAACGAAATAATAGCTGAGGGATTTGAAGACTTAAATTTCGAAGGAGAATCAGAACTCTACGAAATAAGTTTTCGTCAACCGTTAATCCGTAATCTACGCAAAGAATTTGCTCTTTCTTTGGGTTTTAGTCGTCAAAGTAGTCGTAATTTTATTAATGATGTTCGTCTTACTGAACCTACTAGAACTAGTGTAGTGAAATTTGGTCAAGATTATACTTATCGAGATCCAAAAGGAGTCTGGGCACTACGTTCTCAATTGAATTTCGGTGTCGATATCTTTGGTACTACCGTTAATAATAATAATGAGCAACCAGATGGTTTGTTCTTTAGTTGGCTCGGACAAGCTCAAAGATTACAACGCTTAAATTCTAAGAATTTACTTATTATTCAAAGTAATATTCAATTTACTCCTGATAATTTATTGCCTTCAGAGCAGTTTACTATTGGAGGGGCTTTCTCGGTCAGAGGATATCGCCAAAATGCTCGCTTGGGCGATAATGGCCTTAGCTTTTCAGTAGAAGATCGGATTTCTGTTGTAAAAAACGCAGACAATAACAATATTTTGCAACTTGCTCCTTTCGCTGAACTTGGAGTAGTTTGGAATAACTCTTCAGACGATCCTGACGATAATTTTCTGGCGGGTATTGGTCTAGGAATATTATGGCAACCAATATCGGATTTAGATATTCGCCTTGATTATGCACCTCCTCTAGTAGATTTGGATGACAAGGGAGATAATGTCCAAGAAGACGGATTCTATTTCAGCATCAATTACAATAAGTAATAAGCATTGATCATTAAACATTAAACTATGTATACAGTAAGTTTGATTCGGGCTCAATCCTATGAATTGCAAGAGTTACGAGCTTCTATCGAAAAGTTACTAGAGCCTTTGGGTGGTATGGGAGAGATTGTCAAAGAAGGCGATCGCGTTTTACTAAAACCGAATCTACTTACAGGAGCTCGTCCTACCAAAGAATGTATTACTCGCAAAGAAATTGTCTATTGTGTTGCTCAATTAGTTATAGAAGCAGGTGGCAAGCCTTTCTTGGGTGATAGTCCAGCTTTTGGTAGTGCCAAAGGAGTTGCTAAGGTTAATGGTTATCTTCCTTTATGTGCCGAATTAGACTTACCGATTATTGAGTTTTCTGGTCAACGCTACGACACTGAGAATGAGAATTTTAATAATCTGCGTCTTTCTAAAGAAGCGATGAATGCTGATGTGGTGATTAATTTGCCGAAAGTTAAATCTCATATGCAGTTGACAATGACAATGGGAGTTAAAAATCTTTTTGGTTGTGTGCCAGGGAAAATGAAAGCTTGGTGGCATATGGAAGCGGGCAAAGATGCTAATCGCTTTGGGGAAATGTTAGTGGAAACGGCTAAAGCGATCGCGCCAAATTTGACAATTATTGATGGCATTATTGGTCATGAAGGCAATGGCCCTAGTGGCGGAGAACCAAGAAATTTGGGAGTTTTAGGGGCTTCTACTAATGTTTTTGCGTTAGATAGAGCTTTTATTGAGATTTTGAATGTAGATCCTAGTTTAGTTCCTACTTTAGCAGCTCAAGCAAGACTGGGTTTCTGTCAGGATTTAACTGAGATTACTTTTCCCTATTGCACTCCCGAGGAATTATTGATTACGAATTGGAAATTGCCTGATGCTTTGATGCCGATTGATTTTGGTTTGCCTCGGGTATTGCGATCGACATTTAAGCATTTTTATATTCGCTTTATCAAGGAACCAATGAAAGCCTATTCGGATAAGTAGGCTTTTGTAAGAATTTTAATTAATTTAGGATAGAAAAACAACAAATAGTAGTTAATAGAAAAGGGCAGCCTATAGATTTACGTCCGCAACATAAAGCATCCATCAAATTGCTTACGTTGTAAAAATAGTTTGATTTCAACAAAGAGCGATCACTCTAGTTTCCAAAGGTGATCGCACATCTTGCTATGATTCTAAACTCCTCATAGGATCTAAAGTCAACAAACGACTAATCTCATCATTTTGAAAACCGATCGCCATTGGTCTTGTCACTTCAGGCAATACCTGCACATCATAAAGCTCACTAATAATTCCCTCCAACCGTAACCAATCCACGATCGCGCCAGTCTTGAGATCAATCACCATCAACCCACAACGAGCTTCCACATCCTCTTTTTGCAATCTTTCCTGCAATGCTAAACCAGAAAAAGTCTGATCTCTCGGCTTCGACAAACCAATAATTGCCCAATCCTTCCAAAAAGCTAAACCTCGCATATACCCAGGACAAAAGGCGATCGCTTCAAACTTTCCTGAATCTAAATCAATATAACCAAACTCCCCCGTACCAGAATTTAGCAACCATAACTTATCTTGATACCAACGAGGAGAATGGGGCATCGATAAACCTGTCGCGATCGCGTCTTTTGAAGCCACATCAATTACACAACCACCCTTACGACGTTTTTCTCGCCAACCATCAAAAATATCGGTGCGACTACAAGCCGTGAGATATCCTGGCTTGCCATCTACCATTGCCAAACCATTAAGATGACAACGATCTTCATTGATCACCTTAGAAATAAAACGCGGATGCCAAAGTGGAGTACAACTATTGCGATCGCTGACTGTGGCTAAACAATTGAGACGAGTCGCCACAAAAATAATTTGTCCGTCGCTATCGACTGCTACATCATGAACATCAAGATCTCCAGTGGTATAACCAATCCGAGGGATATAGAGCTTGTCGTAACCATCATAAATCTGACCAGGTTCGAGGGCATTATCCAATTGCCAAATTTGATAACGAGTAGCCAAATATAGCCGATTTTTATTTAGCGCATACATGCCCATCGCGCGATTAAATAATCTTTCAAAACCCGAGAATTTTCCTTTATCATCGGTGCCGACCAGCATCAAACGAGAAGATTGATAGGTTGTGAAGCCAAGAGAGATATTCTGCGATCGCAACCATCCTAAAAAACTCCGAGAACAGGAAACCCCCAAGGAAGGTGATGGTTTTGCTAAAGTTTTATTCATATAAAAAATTCAGTATATTTATCACTGTATTTTATCGGTAGCTTTAGTGATAGAAAATGAATTAATTAATAATAAAGCCTGATTTTTATAAAGTTTCAATTAAGTTGAACTGTGATTGGCGATCGCATTTTTCCCACAATCTATTATTTTCAACTTAATGGTGTTTGTATGGTTAATCCGCGATCGCTTGTTGCAAATATCGCGATCGCATTAATTTATAGACTTTGAATAATAAAATAACTCCTTGAAATTTAATCAAGTTCTGCTTAGTCAAACTTCAAGGAAATATTCTTAAAAACGTTTTTAAACTATTAATAACCTATCTATTCTTTTAGTGGCTCCAAAACAAAGAAACCAGTAGTATAAATTGGTTGCGGATCATCTTGGTCAATATCAGGACTTGTCTGCACAATTGAGCCCCTAACAACAAGTGGATTATCATCACCTATATCCTGTCCAAGAATTTTAGGGACAAACCATCCGTGTAACTCATTAGTAAATTTCTTTCCTCCAGGTAACGGCATTACCGCAGAAATAGATAATTGATCAGGACTTCCTTCAATAGTATTAATCTTAAGACCAATGTTGAGTACAATTCCATCATCTGTCACAAGCACCAATGTTCCAGTAGCCCCACTTTTATCAACTGTCACTTCGCCAGAAGGCGACCAGAGAACAAATTTAGCATTTTCTCTATCAGTGCTAAGAGAACCAGGGTCAGGACGAAAGCTTTGATATTTCCATTTTCCTTCAAATTTTGTCATAAATCTTAGTTTTTTTAGATGTTTATTAATATTGATGATAGGTTCATCAGTACTTAATTTATTGCTTAGATCAAAAAATTTAATAAAATCACGAATTGTAAAGTTTATAGAGGAAAATACTCTTACCTTCACATAACCGATAAGTGAAATATAAACTTAATTTGTCTCAAGATGAAGTAATCTCAAAGTTGAATTTAAAATTGCTTTTGTTACCTACAATGCGTTTCAAGACTAGGGCAAAATTCTCTTAATTCTGAAATGAGCAATGGATAATCAAATTTCTTTCAAAGCAGGAAAGTTTTTTCAGATAGATAACTTTTTCGCGACCACAGCTGATCTCAACGGTGACGGAATCGCAGATCAAGTTACGATCGCGGATAACATTATTTCCATTGCTATTGGTCAGAATGATGGAACTTTTGCTAATGCCTTGAATTACGCTGTCGGAAGATTGCCTCAAGAGGTAGCGATCGCGGACTTTGATAATAACGGGACTTTAGATATTTCAGTTGCTAATAGTTTTTTCGACGAAGATGTTTCCTTATTACTAGGGAATGGTGATGGAACTTTCATTGGGGCACAAACTTTTCCTCTTCTTCAGAGCGACCAACGAATTGATTTTGAATTTATCGTTACAGCAGATTTTAATAACGATGGGATTATCGATGTCGCCACACAAAATCCCAATTTTAACTTTTTCTCTGGGGAATTCTTTCCTGGTTTCGCGACCGTATTAATAGGAAAAGGAGATGGCACTTTTGAAGAGTCTGTGCAATTTACCGTCGAAAATGCAGAATCAGTGATTACTGCGGGTGATTTTAATAACGATGGTAATGTTGATTTAGCCACAGGAGATAATGGTCTCGAATCAGGGAAGATATCGGTTTTGTTTGGCAATGGCGACGGCACCTTTGCCACTCCCATTGATACAGAAATAAATACAACTCTATATCTCAATGGTCTTAGTACAGCAGATTTCAACGGTGATGGCTTTGAAGATATTGCTTTTGCTGATACGAGTGGCTATTTTTACGATCCGATAGATTTTCCTACCGGGCCTGGTTCTTCGAGCGGGTTTAGCAATCGCGATCGCGTAGGAATCCTATTAAGCAATGGCGATGGCACATTTGCCGAGCCTCAAAATCTCAAAGTGCTTGTCGGCCCAACCGATCCTACAGTAGGAGACTTTAATGGCGATGGGGTGTTAGATATTGCTGTGGGAAATTATGCTTTACCCTACGGCAGTATTGTTCCGAGTTCAGTTTCCATTTTGCTGGGAAATGGTGATGGCAGTTTTGCTGATAGTGTTGAATATGATGTCGGAGAACGTCCCAATGAAATTGCTGTAGGAGATTTTAATGGTGATGGGATTAGTGATCTCGCCGTAGCAAATGTAGGTTCTAATTTTATTTCGATTTTAGAGGGAAATGGGGATGGAACTTTCAACTCAGCCCAAGAAATTGCTATTAGTGAAGAACCCTATGGTGGAGCTTATAGCGTCAGTGTAGAAGATATTGACGGTGATGATATTGACGATTTAGTTGTTGGAACTACTCGCAGTAGAGTTGTGGTATTGCAAGGTCAGGGCAATAGCAATTTTACTGTTAGTCAAACAGGTAATACGGGTTTTTCTCTCGCTTCAGCTTTTACCACCGCAGATTTAGATAACGATGGAAATGCTGATGTTTTGGGCCTTAGAGATCGAGATTTGATTGTTTTAGCCAATGATGGCAATGGGAATTTAGAAGCTACAACTAGGATAGATGTTGCAGGAAATGAAAGTTATTCTCTGGCAAATGGTGATTTTAACGGTGATGGCATCAGCGATCTTGCGGTGGCAGATGGGGGCGTTTCGATTCTGATTGCTAATGACGATGGTAGCTTTAGTGATTCTGTTGTTGAAGATATTGCTAATACAAGAGAGATTGCCGCTACTGATATTAACCGTGATGGCATTCTAGATTTAGTAGTCACTAATAATAATGCGATTACTTTGTTAGGTAATGGTGATGGTAGTTTTGGTAATGCAGTTAGTTATGAAGTTACGGAACCTGCTACTTTAGAGATCGCAGATCTCAACCAAGATGGAATTGCCGATATCGTAACGGGAACTACGGCTGGATCTGGACAAGATGCCGTTTCGGTATTGCTCGGAAAAGCAGATGGAACGTTTGAAGATACAGTAAATTACAACACAAGTTTTCTTTATGAAAATAGATTTGAGCCTAATACGCCACCGCTAGAAATCAGGCTGGAAGATTTCGACGGTGATGGATTTATCGATATTGCTACAGGAAATATTAGTAGTAGTAATGTGGTGATACTGTCTGGTAATGGCGATGGAACTTTTGTTGATGCGCCTTCAATTGATAATGAATTTTTCAGCTCACAAATTGCGATCGCTGATTTTAATAATGATGGCAATCAAGATTTACTCAATTTTGGTTCTGGAGCAAATGTGTTGATAGGAAATGGAGATGGCACTTTTGGCGAGGAAATATCAAACTATATTGGTGCTTATAGTGGACTTAAGTTTGTAGCAGATCTTAATGGTGATGGTTTAGAGGATCTTGTAATCCGTGATGATATAAGACAATTTCCGATTTTTTACTCCGAAGCTGAAGTTAGTTTACTCTTGAACAATGGAGATGGCACTTTCAGTGATCGACAACAGTTATTTGCACCCCAAAGAAATATTCAATCCATTACTAAAGGGGACTTTAATGGGGACGGTTTTACTGATGTTGCAGTTGCTAATTACACTGATCAACTTGTTCCCGACCCTGATGCATTTTATGGCAGATATTTGGAATTCGTTAAATCGCAAGTATCAGTGATTTTAAATGATGGTACTGGTAATTTTGGTGAAGTAATCAATACAGATATTCAAGATAGGAATACTGTTTTGGCAACAGCCGATATTGATAATAATGGGATTGACGATATTGTTACTGAAGAAGCTATTTATTTGAGCAATGGTAATGGTCAATTCTCAAATCCCATACTTTTAGAACAACCAATTAGCACCTCTAGTTTGTATACCCTAGTTGAGACCGGTGATTTTAATGGTGATGGCAATATAGATTTAGCAACTTTGCTTCCCTATCCTGAAAATAATGGCTTATCCGTCTTGTTAGGCGATGGGAATGGCAATTTTAGTCAAGGTACAAATTTAGTTGTAAATGACAACTCGCGAGCGCTAAATGTTAGTGACTATGATGGTGATGGAGCACTAGATATAGCCATTTCTGATATTGGAGACAATAATATCTCTGTTTTTCAAGGTAATGGAGACGGAACATTTAAAGAGGCAGTTCAATTTGCGGTGGGGCGTAGTCCTCGTAGTATAGTTGCTGGGGATTTAGATAATAATGGCAATGATGATTTATTAGTAGCTAATAACTTTTCCAACGATATTTCGATTCTTTTGAATAGTAATGAACCGACAATTCCTGTAAATGTCGCTCCTGTTGCTAGAGCAGATAATTTTACGATTAACGAAAATCAAATCATAGCAAGCAATGTTTTACAAAATGATACCGATGTTGATGGAGATGACCTAACTGTTACAGCGATTAATGGCAATAGTAATAACATTGATCAGCAAATTACTTTACCCAGTGGAGTCAGACTTACCCTCAACAGTAATGGGACATTTAGTTATAATCCTAATCCTGTTTTCGATTCTCTAAATGCAGGAGAAACAGCTACAGATAGTTTTAATTACACAATCTCTGATGGTAATGGTGGCACTGATATCGGCAGAGTGAGCTTTACCATTAATGGTCTTAGTGATTCTGATGTGATTACAGGAACTACTGGTAACGACACGCTCTTTGGTACGGCAGGAAATGATGTGTTCCAGAGTTTAGCCGGCAGCGATCGCATTTTTGGTTTAGCAGGTAATGATTTCATTCAAGATGATATTGGGTTTGACACTATTCAGGGCGGTGATGGTCGAGACACGATTATCGGTGGTCGCGGCGCAGATGTTTTAAGGGGTAATGCTGGTAACGATATTGTAGATGGTAGTTCGGGTTGGGATACTCTCTTTGGCAATAACAATAATGACACTCTCTTCGGTGGTTTAGGGAATGATGAATTGCGAGGAGATAATGGCAATGATTTCCTTGATGGCGGTAAAGGGAATGATCTAATTTTCGGTGGCCGAGGTGCCGATAAATTTGTCCTCAGAGCAGGAGATGGGACAGATAGAATCGTTGATTATCGTGATGGTTTGGATAAATTTGTGCTTTCTGGCGGCTTAGAATTCAGTGATATTAGAACAGTTCAAAATATTAATAATACGCAAATTCAAGTAATAGCTACAGGAGAATTTTTAGCTAATCTTAATTCTGTAACTGCTAATGCTTTAGATGAATCTGATTTTGAAGTTGTTTAAAGAGAATTCTACTATTTCAGCGAGGATTACCCCTTCTGCCTTCTGCCCTCTGCCTTCGCCTTTAGAGACTTTTAAGATAATTATTGGAGCTTTTGAATATGGATAATCAGACAATTTCTTTTATCGCGGGACGGACATCACAAATTACCACATCGAGAGTTCGTCGAGACTTGAATTTTGGTAACTTTGACGGAGATGGATTGTTAGATGTTGTAGTTAGAGATGGATCAGGATTTTCTGTTTTATCAGGTCAAGAAAATCTGGTATTTGAACCTTTATTTGAACTGAATACAGCAGATCCTTACAATACCCCTATCACTGTAGGAGATTTTAATGGCGATGGTTTCGATGATGTTGTAATTACTAAAAATCAAGATCCTAATAGCTCTAATAATATTAATATTGCTTTATTCTTAAACCAACAAGACAGAACATTTCAACTATCATCAGAAATTTCTCCAGAAATCAGACTAGATTATAATGCTGGTTTAGTTACTGGTGATTTTAATGGTGATGGCTTTACTGATATCTATTTTTCTGCCGATAACGGTACCACTTTTACATCAGGATCTGGTCTAATCTTAGGAGATGGCGCTGGAAATTTAGAAAATGGTCAAGTAAATTTTTCTAATTCACTAAATGATAGTTTAATCAAAGGAAGATTTAACGATGATCAACTTGATGATGTTCTTTTGGGAGGAAGAACATTCTTAACTCTTGACGGTTCCGTATCTGTTCTTCTAAGTCGTGAAGACCAAACTTTCCAAGAAATTAATATTGCCGAAGATGTTTTTTCTGTCGCTATAGCAGATTTTAATAACGATAATCTCGACGATATCATTTTAGAAAATAGTTATTCTTATGGGAATCCAGCAACAGTTTCAGTTTTACTCAACAATGGTGATGAAACATTCACCGAATCAACTAATATTCAACTAGAAAATAACTCTGTTGGGGATATTGCTACAGCAGATTTTGATGGCGATCGATTTCAAGATGCTGCTTTATTTTATGGTTATGAAGTTGTCATTTTATCTGGTCAAGGAGATGGAAACTTTACTAGGCTAAATAGTATTCCCACTCCTTCATTAGCTAATTCTCTTAACGCAGAAGATTTTGATGGCGATGGAATTATTGATTTGATTATCGAAGACAACTTTAATCCGAGTAATGATGATCTTAAAAATATCTCGATTATCCGTGGTTTAGGAGATGGCAATTTTGCTAGTGCTTTAGATATTCCCAGTTTGCAGCAGCGTAATCCCGATTTCGTAGCTGTGGGAAATTTTAATAATGACGGCAATGATGATATCTTAGCCAGCGGACAGCAAACTATTATTGCATTGGGCAATGGTGATAATAGTTTTGGCAACGCTCAAGTATTGTCTATTAACAATTATCCTTCATCTATCCTAATAGAAGATTTTAATGGCGATGGCATAGACGATATCGCAACAGTTGATAATCTTGGAAGCGATCGCGATTTAGTTTCGGTACTTGTCAATCGAGGAGATGGTAGTTTTGCCAATCCTCGCAACTTTGAAGTAGATCAACGTTCAGAATTCCTAGTTTCCGGAGATTTTAACGGTGATGGAAATCTAGATTTAGCAACAGCTAGTGGTTCTTATCCCGATTACAATATTTCGGTTCTGATTGGACAAGGAGATGGTAATTTTGGCCAGCAAATTACTGTTGAATCTGGTTTACGTCCTTTTGGTTTTGTTTCGACAGATTTTAATAATGATGGACTAGACGATTTAGCAGTAGTCAATCGTAGTCGTAGAGAAATAGAGCCTGGTGATAACGATGGTGGTGTTTCCTTTAATACCGATGTATCAATTTTGCTCTCTAATGGTGATGGTAGTTTTAACAATGTTGCGACCTCTACGATAAATACCGCTAATCCACAGTCGATTAATCTGGGAGATTTTAATGGTGATGGTTTAAATGATGTTGTACTAGCTATTGAGCCTGTTTACTCTAGCACCAATATTACTATTCTCTTGAATCAAGGAGATGGAACTTTTGGCGATGCTATTCAATATGAAACTCAATTTACTGGAATCGATGAACCTTCTCTCCAAATCGCAGATTTTAATGGTGATGGAATTTTAGATATTGCTGTTAGCAACAGTTATGTAGAGGTATTTGCTGGAAACGGAGATGGAACTTTTGGGGATTCGATTGTCTTGACCGGGATTACTTCTCGGGATTCTGCGGTAGGTGACTTTAACAGCGATCGCAGACAAGATATTGTTCTTACTGGAGGATTTGATAATGGCAAAGTTGTCATACTCACTAACGATAGTGATTTTAATCCAGTTAATACTCCTCCCGAGGCCAGAGCAGATAATTTCACTGTTAATGAAAATCAAATTCTGACAAATAATGTTTTATTAAATGATACTGATGCTGATGGCGATCGCCTAACTGTTACAGCAATTAATGGCAATAGCACTAACATTGATCAGCAAATCACTTTACCCAGTGGTGTAAAACTTACTCTCAACAGTAATGGAACATTTAGTTACAATCCCAATTCAGTTTTTGATGATTTAAATACAGGAGAAAGTGCTACAGATAGTTTTAATTACACTATTTCTGATGGAAATGGTGGCACTGATATCGCTACAGTAAGAATTACGATTAACGGGCTCAGTGGTTCTGGTGTTATTACAGGAACTACGGGGAACGACACACTCTTTGGTACAGCAGGAAATGATGTCTTCCAGAGTTTAGCAGGCAGCGATCGCATTTTTGGACTAGCAGGTAATGATTTCATTCAAGATGATATTGGGTTTGACACTATCTTTGGTGGCAATGGCAGAGATACGATCATTGGTGGTCGCGGCGCAGATGATTTAAGAGGTAATGCGGGTAACGATATTTTAGACGGTAGTTCGGGCTGGGATACTCTTTTTGGGAATAACAATAACGATACTCTTTTTGGTGGTTTAGGTAATGATGAATTACGAGGAGACAATGGCAATGATTTTCTTGATGGCGGCAAAGGTAATGATCTAATCTTCGGAGGCAGAGGTGCGGATCAGTTTGTCTTACGAGCTGGAGATGGCACAGATAGAATCGTTGATTATCGTGATGGATTAGATAAATTTGTGCTGACCGGAGGATTGGAATTTAGCGATATTAGAACAGTACAGAATATTAATAATACGCAAATTCAAGTAATTGCAACGGGGGAAGTTTTAGCTAATCTTAATTCTGTAACGGCTAATTTCTTGAATCAAGATGATTTTCTTGTTGAGAGTTAGTTTTGCAATAAGGATTCTTTGATTGCAGAAACTATTGCTCAAAGAATCAAGAAATAAATAATTGTTATTCCCATAATTTCAATTATTGGAATTGAGGTAAAAGTGCTGTTTTAAGATATTTTGTAGGGAGAAAGAATAAGTTGAAGTTATCAGTTCTGATTCTACATTTGTTCTAAGAGTATTTGTAGATTATCCCCATTGGTCACAAGTTAAGGAATTAGGAAATTTGTCAAGGGGGAAGAAAAATCATGTGAAACTACCAAGCAAAGAAGAGTTGAGTAATTGTAATTGCCCATGAGTAACAACCGAAAACGTTGCCTTGACCATGCAAAAAA
>JBCCYD010000150.1:0-13079 GCA_039190385.1 Cyanobacteria bacterium P01_F01_bin.143
CAAATTAAGTTTGAGTTAACCGAAGAAAACTTGCTAATATTCCGTCCTGATGGCGAAAAGTTTCATAGCTTTGTGGAATTAGGACAATTAAAAGAACAAGCTTTAAAAGAAAAAGAACAAGCTTTGAAAGAGTTAGATCAAGAAAAACAACGAGTTAAAGCTTTAGAGGCTTTGTTAAAAGAAAAGGATATTAATTATGATTAATTGCCAAATTAGTGTATTTTAACCTACACCAGACGTAAACAAATAAATGCTATATCATCTAGATTTCCAAGTAGAATATTCCGACACCATGACTCAGCAAGATCTGTTCGCTATTTGGGCAGAGGAAGCTGATGCTGCGTTGGGAGCGAAGGAAGCGGGAGTTGTGGTTGATCTGTGGAAATGTGTTGGGACTCGCCGAGTAATCGCGATCGTTAATGTAGATTCACTTGATGAGCTTGATCGCATCACGCTAACCTTACCGATCATGAAAAAAATGGGACAACATGTTCAAATTCAAGTTACCCCTTTGCGCCGTTATGAAGATTTTGCTGCCGATGTTAAATCAATGATCATTTAACATTGACCATTAATCATTAAACACTTGGGTAATGAATTGCGCGATCGCCAATAAGTTCTGCAATATCGAAGATCGCATTAATGATATCGATTAGCCATTAGCCATTAGCAACCAATAACTAATCCTCTGCTGCCACTAAAACCACTGTAATATTATCCGAACCACCTGCTTCCTTAGCAGCTTCAATTAACTTTTCTGCCGCTTGTTCACAGGTTTCACATTCAGACAAGAAACCTTGAATCTTCTCATCAGGAACCTCTTCGGTTAAACCATCACTACACATCAAAATGACATCCCCTGATTGGATATCCAACTCTTGCATATCAATTTTATATAAATCCTTACGTCCCAAACATTGAGACAAAACATGACGCCAAGGATGAAGCTTGGCCTGCTCCTTACTAATCTCACCCGATTTAATCGCCAAACTAACCCAAGTATGATCTTCTGTTACCTGTTCCAGTTCAGACTTGCGCCAGAGATACAAACGAGAATCTCCCACATGAGCACACCAAGGACGTTCTCGGAAAATTGTTACGACCACGGTAGTACCCATATCCTTCCGCTCAGGATGCTCCTCTTGATCCTCTAGGATACTCTTGTTCGCCTTGTCGATCGCTTCTTTCAGCAACTGACCTGAGGCCATATCAGCATTATCCCAATGGACTTCTAGATAAGATTTAATCACCTCTGTGGCAATTCGACTCGCTTCTTCACCTCCGGCATGACCACCCATCCCATCAGCTACGATAAAAAAGCGTCCTTGGGGATCGTCGATAGAATGACTGTCTTGGTTGGCAGTTCGTACTACCCCTGTATCTGTAAGCCCTACAAAACGACGTTTCATAAAAAAATTCGTACTATAATACCGACAACTTTAAAACATACGATCAATTCGATCAATGCGCTTTAATAAGCGTAGCAGTGACCAACCAGGGATAATAGCTATTACCAAAGCGATTGCTGCTAAGACATTATAACCACTAACTAATAACAATGTGGCACAAAGCACAAAGGCACTGAGTAAGATAGTGTAATTAGTTCCCAATTGTACTGCACTTAAACGGCGCAATATTCTTTCGGATTCTAGAGAACGAGTGCGAACTCGCAAATCTCCTCTTTCCAGTTTTTCTATTGTATCCTCAATTCTTCTTGGTAGCCCTAAAGCACTACTACCTACTTGAACTGCTTGTTTTCCTAGTTCATCAAAAATCGTGCCATTACCATTACTATTATCATTCATAATTTGCATTGCAAAAGGTTGAGCTACTTCCATAAAGTTAAAATTGGGATCTAAACCTTTGCCCACGCCTTCGAGAGTAGAAAAAGCTCGCATCACAAAGGTAAAGGTCGCAGGGAAACGAAAAGGTTGACCATAGGCAATCTCATAAAGATCCTCACTAATAGCATCTACAGATTGTTCCTCAAAAGGTTTATCCATAAAGTTATCCAGCATATACTGCACTGATCTGCGCACAGGGGTAAGATCTCCAGTTGGCACCAAAGCTCCCAACTCAATCAGCGAATCCACCACCAGAGAACCATTCTTTTGTGCAATCCCAAACAGGGTATCCATTAGTTTTTCGCGGATATTACTCTTAATTTGCCCCATCATACCAAAATCATAAAAAATCAAACTACCATCTGGGCTAACGGCAATATTTCCGGGATGGGGATCGGCATGGAAAAAACCATTATTTAATAGTTGATGAAGATAGGCTTTGGCTCCCAATCTCGCCAGTAGTTTGCGATCCAAACCTGCGGCTTCTAGAGCTTCATAATGACTAATTTTAATTCCCGGAAGATATTCGAGGGTTAACACTCTCGGAGATGTATAGCGCCAATAAACTCGGGGCACACTGACCCAATCTTCGCCTCGGAAGTTGCGACGAAAAGTATCAGCATTGCGACCTTCATTGAGATAATCAGTTTCTTCCCAAAGAATCCGAGAACATTCTTCATAAATTCCTAACCAATCTCTCCCTTTTCCCCAACGAGGATGGTTTTGGAAATAACGAGCAATTTGTTTTAAGATTCCTAAATCAATAGTAAATAATTGTTGCAATCCTGGCCTTTGCACTTTGATCGCAACTTCCTCTCCACTGTGAAGTTGGGCTTTATGAACTTGTCCTAAACTGGCTGCGGCCAGAGGAATCGGATCGAATTTACGGAATAATTGCTTGATGGTTTTGCCTAAATCCGCTTCGATAATGGTGGCTACCTGTTCATAACTGAAAGCAGGAACGCGATCTTGCAATTTAGTTAGTTCGGCGACATATTCAGCAGGAAATAAGTCCGCCCGAGTTGAAAATAATTGACCCGCTTTAATAAAAGTTGGGCCTAGTTCGAGGAGACTTTCTCTAATCCAGACTGCCTGTTTATATCTTCTGGCCGCTAATTTTTCCTCACTAAAACCACCGCTATAAGTCCATTTGCGGTTGTTGCGCCAGAGAGCTAGGGATAAACTGAGGACAAACTTCCAGATATCGAGACGGCGACGAGTGCGAGAATATTTCTTGCGATTCCAACGATAGGATTTGGTATCAACTTTTTCTGGTTTTTGCGACCGCTGTGAATTACCAGGATCATATTTAACCAGCTTTTCGGATTGGGGGGAAAGGGCAGACACTCGTTTTTTTTAATTAAATTTAATAAAGTACGGTTTTATTGATTTTTATTGATTGCGATATTTTTTTATCTCTGATCTTAAGCTAGCGATTTCCGCTCTAAGTTGATCTAGCATTTCTTGTAAATCACTAGGGGAGGAAACAGCACTGAAGTTATAATCGTTATCAACCGCATCCCTGGGACTGGTAGAGGTTGTAGTTGTCGTAGTTGTGGTTGTATTACTATTTGATTGTTGAGCACGAGCTTGAACTTCTTCGATGAATTGTCTTAGCTGTTCTCTTTGTTCGGCATCAAATTTACCCAACTCATTTATCGTTTGGGTATAGGCATCTTCTAGCTTTTCGCTCAGAACTTCAGCAAAAGCTCTGCCCAGAAAAAAGGCATCGACGACAGGATTGCTCATAGATTGCTTAATCTTTCTTAATGGCTTTCGTAACAAATTATATCTCGTAATCCAGTTTCCCTCGGTAAAAATTATGAATGTGCCAGCTTTTATGATTGATAACTTATAACTTTTGTACGGGCGAAGGGCCCTTCGCCCATACTGAATTGAGAGTTTTCTCCTCTGCTATCGACTTAAGACTCAGCAAGTGTTTTAGGAAATCTGATACAAAAAACTGTTTGCTGCTGGTTGCTTGTAACATCCACAGTTGCTTCAAGCATTTTTGCCAATTTTTTAACCAAGGTTAATCCTAAACCTGTACCGCCATGCTGCCAAGGATCGTTATTGGGAATGCGATAAAATTGATCGAAAATTAATTCTTGCTCTTCGGCGGAGATATTTACCCCAGTATTAATAACGCAAAGAGAAATTTCCGAGTCATCCGCTTCGGTTTGAACTGTAATAGTTTGCGATGCGGGGGTATATTTACAAGCGTTATGCAAAAATTCTCGGATAATTCTTTCTAAAATCATCGGGTCGGCAACAATATGGAATTCCTCGGCAGCTAAATCAAGAATTAATTTCTGTTGTTGAGTTTTGGTGCGTTGCAAGTATAGTTGAGTAAGATCAGGAACCCAGAGATGGAGATCGATTAATTCAGTCTGTACAGTTTTAGCTTTAGCATCTATGTAACAAAGGGTCAAAAGATCGTCTACCAGTTGCTTTTGCCGATCGCATGATTCGTGAAAAATTTGTAGAACTCGCTTAAAAGTAGCAGATTTGCGGGGATTTTTTCTACTAGCCAAAAGAGTTTCCATCGTTTCCGCCGCTAACTGAATACTGCTCATCGGCGCTTTTAATTCGTGGGAAATAGTTTTGAGGAAATCATCCTTAAGTTGATTAAGTTTGGCGAGCTCTGTTACCTGTTGATGAGAAGCTTGGTAAAGTCGAGCCTGACGAATCGCGATCGCGCATTGGGAAGCTACCTGCTGCATTAAGCGAATCTCTAAGGTAGTAAAGACTTCTGTGGGCGGTCTGAGTCCCCAGAGATTGCCAATAATACCGCGATCGTCAAAAACTGGACAAGCTAGGCGATTGACCTGAATTCCTTGGGGGTTAAATTCGGGAATAGGCTCTACTAGTTGCAGGGGCAATTTTTGCAGAAGTTGTTGATAGAGTTCGGGAAAATCTTTAATGTTGCGACTGGTTCCCTGAGATGGGGGCAAAGTAATACTATGTTCGTAGGCGATCGTAGCAGTTGTTTGCTTCGAGTCATAAAGTTCAATTTGACAGCTACTCAGATCCAGAAGAATCGCTAATTCTTGGGTCGCAGTTTCTAGGATCTGCTTTTCATCAAGGCTATCGCGAATTTTGTCTGTCACACGACGCACCAGAGCTTCAAAATCCAAAGCTTGTTGCAGTTCTTTGTTTTGTACTGCCAGAGTCTGACGCATATTCCGTAGATTGAGATGGGTTTGAATGCGGACTAGCACCTCTTCTTGTTCGCTAGGTTTGGTGATATAGTCTACTCCACCCAATTTAAATCCTTGAACCTTATTGACAGTCTCAGAAAGTGCCGTCAAAAAGATTACAGGAATTTCTTTGGTAGCAGGTTTTGCTTTAAGCTGACGACAGGTTTCAAAACCATCCATCTTCGGCATCAAGACATCTAGCAAAATTAAGTCTGGGGCCTTCGATTGAGCAATGTTTAGGGCCGTTTCCCCATCTTCGGCTAACAAAACTTTGTATCCTTGTTCTTCTAAATAGGAAAACAAGACCATTAGATTATCAGGGGTATCGTCTACAATCAGAATCGTCTCTGATTGCGCTTGCTGCCCATGGTTTGTACTTATGATGTTCTTGTCTTGAGGCGTTGAAGCAAGATTGTTAGCCTGAAAAAGTTTTTCTAAATCTCGATCTCTATTTCCCCGATCTTGGTCTCCAGGATTGGAACCGGGCGACGTTCCCATTAATTTAGCTATGGTTGCAGTGGGTCGAAATATTGGCCTTGGATATTTGAGCATAAATTAAAGAGGGAACAACAGAGATGACAATTTAGTGTTGACAATATTTGCATTTCTTAATATCTCAATAGGTATTGTAACGCTATGTGGTAAAAGGCATTTTTTCGATTCCTAGTCTGAAACCAATTATTTTCGGTAATTTAGACTTTTGCGATCGCGAATCACCAGCTTTCAGCCGATCGCAATTCGGTTGCTAGATAAATTATGTTTTATAAGCATAAAAAAATAGATAATTATATTTTCTTAAGAAAGTCTTAAGATTTCAGATTATGATATCTATAACTGTTCTGGGGAAATGACCATGAATGTAGATATAAAGATGATCCGTATGATGTGGACTTTGGTAGAGAACTCAAACCCATACTTTCTTTTGAAACTTTCTGATCATGAATTAAGGCAAAAATTGCTCTATGAGATAGAAAAGGCATTTTCTCTCAGTACAGACGATAGCCAAAAGCTCGCCCAATATATTGGTTCAAGAACAGTTCTGATTAGAGAATTAGCTTACTATAAAGTAAATTAGAACAATGCATAAGTTAATTAAGATACTGTTTGAGTAACTCCTTGAGTTTTCTCAGCTGACAAGTTTCCACTAAGGGACGGATTTGTTGGATAAAAAGAATTAATTGAGGGCGATCGCATTGCCATTGGTCAATCTGGGATAACACTTCACGAATTTCCCCTTCCATAGCCAAGGCCAAAAGTTGCTCTAATTCTTCTGCGGTAGGAGTAACGATTGATTCATTAGTTGGATCTTTCTCCTGGGAACTGAGAAGTCGTTGTGTAGTCACGCTCGATGTTTCCAAGACATCTTGAGTGATCCATTGCAATTGCAGATATTGTTCTAAAAGCCTGAGGAGTTGGGCGAAATTTAGAGGTTTTGCCAGAAAAGCATTCGCTCCTGCCAGGTAACATTGAGACTCATCCACAGGGAGAGTGCTAGCCGAGACAATGATAATTGGTAAATCTTGCCAAGCTGATTCTTGCCTCAAATGGCGAGTTACGGCCAAACCATCGAGTTCGGGCATAACTAAATCTAGCACCACTAAATCTGGAGGTTGTGATGTAGTGAGTGCGATCGCGTCCGCTCCAGAACTCGCTTCAAGAATATCAAAGCCTAGAGGAGCCAGAAAATTCACCAAAACTTCTCGATTATTGTCTAGATCATCTACTATCAAAATTTGACGCCTGGGGCCTTGATAACCTGTAATGTCGAGGTCAAAATTATGACTAACAGAGGATTCGATCGCGGATTCGACAGTGGGAAAATCGAGATCGAACCAAAATTCACTGCCCTCACCCAAGGTACTGCGAACTTTAATCTCACTATCCATTTGCTTGGCAATACTTTGACTGATACTCAAGCCCAGCCCTGTACCCTCTTGGGACGCGCGATCGCTATCTAATTGCTGAAAGGGTAAAAAGATTTCTGTGAGCTGTTCTTGCGGAATTCCTATTCCTGTATCGGCGATATGAAAGCGAACTTTTTGCCCCTGATTTAAATCAATATTTTCTACTTCCTCCCCAGGAAAATCTCGGACATAGCCAACACTAAAAGATACTTTTCCTGTAGTGGTAAATTTGACAGCATTGCTAAGAAGATTAAGTAAAAGTTGACGCAGACGAGTTTCATCTCCTCGTACGACTGTGGGAAGCTCTGAAAGAATCAAATGTTCTAATTCAATACCTTTTTGCTGACAACGAATCTGAATCATCGCCTGCAAATTATCTAAAAAGGAGGAGAGAATAAAATCGGTAAATTCTAGATTGAGTTTTCCCGCTTCAATTTTAGCGATAGACAAAATATCGTTAATTAGGGTTAGCAAATGTTGGCCCGATCGCTGAATCACCTCAACGCCCCGTTGTTGTTTAGGCGTAATATCTGGTTCTCGGCGGAGAATTTGGGCAAATCCTAAAATAGCGTTGAGAGGAGTACGTAATTCGTGGCTAGTATGGGCAATAAAGGCACTTTTTGCTTGATTAGCAGTTTCGGCAATTTCTTTCGCCTGCTGTAGCTGGAGAGTTTGGTTCTGAAGTTGAGTTAGTAGATCTACCTGAGTGATTGAGATACCTAACTGAATACCAGTTTGAGTTAAAAGACGAACTTCTCCTTCTTTCCATTTACGAGGTTTTTGGTTTTGATAGGCAGCTAGTAAACCCCAAAGGCGATCGCTTTGAAATATGGGAGCAATACAAAAGGCTTTGATCTGAAATTGCTCATACATGAGGCGATGACATTCGGTAAATCCCTCTTGATCCACATCTTCAACCGCAAAAGTTTGATTATCTTTAAATCTGCCTCCTTGAGTTTCTTGTAGGCAAGTATCTTGCCAAGCATCTTCTAGTTGCAGCTCGCTAATAGAAGGGAAACCAGTAGCTACCGATTCGGCAACAAATCGACCCGAGAGATCGGAGTTGAAACGATAGAGGACAACGCGATCGCATTGTAAAGTTTCGCGGATTTTGGTCGTTGTTACTTGAAATATTTCGTCTAAATCTAAGGTCTCGCGGATTTTTTTGACCACATTGAGAATGGTTCTTTCTCTAGCGGCGCTAGCTCTTAATTCAATCTCGGTTTCTTTTTGCTGACTAATATCTGTCGAGATAGTGCAGATCGCATAAACTTCTCCGCGATCGTCAATTAGTGGAGCTTTAATCGCAATATAGGTTCGTAAGCTACCATCGGGAAGAGTCAATTGCTCCTCAAAGTTCAAAACCGATTTCGTCGCGATTACTTGGCGATCTTCATCGAGTAATTTCTCGGCAATTGCTTTAGGGCAAATATCACTATCTCTCTTGCCTAAAATTTCTGCTTCGCTGAGCTCAAAGGAGTTTAGATATTGCCGATTAACCAACAGATAGCGTCCCTCGATATCTTTGAGATAAATAATGGAAGAAGTAGATTCTAGGATCGCACGTAATCTGGCTTCCGATTTTTGTAGAGCTTGGGTGCGTTCGGTTACTCGCTCTTCTAGATCTTGATTTAGCTGACGCAGCTCAGATTGGGAAAATCTCAGTTCTTCGTTGACTAGGCGAATTTCTTTTTGGATGGTTTTTAGTTCATCAATATCAATAAAGGAAATAACGACTCCATCTAAATCTCCGTCTTCAAGGAGATAGGGATTAATCCGCATCAACAAGTGAAAATCTTTTTCTAATAGCTGAACCTCTTTATCCAAACCCTGTTGAGTGGCAATGACTGCCTTAAGTAAGTCCATTAGATTAGGGCAGTCGAGATTATGGGTAATATGTTTTAGAGGGCGATGAATGTCTGCTTCAACTAGGTTAATAGCTACAGTAGCTGCGGGGGTAAATTTGCGAATCTTTAAATCGCGATCAAGGAAAACTACACCAATATCGGTGCTACGTAGTAAATTGTCGATATCATTATTTAATTCGGTTAATTCTCCAATTTTCGACTGATATTCGGCATTAACGGTGTATAGTTCTTCGTTAACTGAATGGAGTTCTTCATTAGTACTTTGCAACTCTTCATTAGAAGCCGTTAATTCTTCGTTGGTGGCCTGTTGTTCTTCGTTGGTTGTTTCTAATTCTTCAATTACTGCCTGAAGATTTTCGCGGGTTTGCTGAAGCTCATATTCTAATTCCATGATGCGTTGGGAGGCTTCGACATCAGCTTCAAAACGCTCTCCTACAGGTTGTTGTTGCTGATGGGGTGCGGCATCTTCTTGGAGCATAATCGCGAAGAAATCATCAGCTAATTTATTACTTTCGTGATAGATAACTTCGAGTTTGAGATTATATTCGACCTTGTCCCGAGGCATTTTAATCCCGAGGTAGGACACAGGCGATCGTTCTCGCTTGGCACGATGGAGAGCAGTAATCAGCGGCAGTTGCAGCTCAGGAACAATCATTTTGGTAATATCTGTGGTTGTTCTGCCTAAAGGGACTTTGAGAATATTGATATTATCGTTAAAGGCATGGAACAATTTATGCTCGCGATCTACGAGAAAGCAGGTAGCTTGGTTTTTTTCTAAGAAATAGCTAAAAGCCTTGTCTAGCATTGGTTCAAGACGGTTTTCCGAGCTAGCCCTTGAAGGTATAGAGGGAAGCAGTTGACGAGAAATTTTCTCAAATCCTTTGATGGGGACGTTTAGGCGAATATCTCGACGTTTTTGGTAAATTTTATTTTTCTTATCGAGAGATTGAAATTCGGACTCAATATAGCCTAGGGTTTCGGCTTCTCCGAGAAACAAGATGCCTTTGGAGGCTAGGGAGAAATGAAGGTTGCGTAACACTTGCTGCTGTAGATTTGATTGTAAATAGATCAGTACATTACGACAGCTAATCAAGTTCATGCGGGTAAACCCAGCATCTTTGGTAATGTCGTGGGGAGCAAATAATAATTTTTCTCTAATTTTGCGAATAATCTGGAGGGAACTATCTTTGCGCACAAAATAACGCTCTAGACGTTCGGGGTTAATATCTTTGGAAATTGTTTGAGGATAAATGCCTAAAGTGGCTTTTTCTAAGGCTAATTTATCGATATCGGTAGCAAAGATTTTGAATCTTACGGGTTTGTCTGATTGCGCGATCGCTTCTTCGAGGAGAATTGCTAGGGAATAGGCTTCTTCTCCTGTAGCGCAGGCGGTTACCCAACAACGTAACTCTTCATGGGGTTCGGCCTTGGCAATTAAATCGGGAATCACATCAGTTTCCAAAAAATCCCAAGCTTGGCGATCGCGGAAAAACTGGGTGACGCTAATGAGTAGATCATGGCGCAGAATTGCCCGTTCTTCGGCTGAGGTTTCTAGGAGATTGATAAACTCATTGAGATTACTACAGCCACTGATTAAATAGCGACGGTGAATGCGTCGCGACAAAGTGCTTGTTTTGTAACAGGAAAAATCCGTTTGCTCATGCTGGGCAAGGATTTTGGCAATATGTCTTAGGCTATCGGCATTGAGGAGATCGGCGCGATATTGATTGCCTTGGTCTGGAGAATTTGGCGATCGCACTAATTGATTAATCACCTGAGCTAATTCTGGGGGAGACAATACGCGATCAATGATTCCTGTCGCGATCGCGGTTCGAGGCATGCCATCAAATTCTGCTGTTTCTGGTTCCTGTACCATGGCAAAACCTCCAGCTTCATTAATGGCTCGTAAACCATTGGTGCCATCACTACCGGTTCCCGATAAAATCACTCCAATAGCTCTTTCGCCTTGGGTTTTGGCCAGAGATTCCAAGAAAATATCAATCGGAAAATTAAGTCCGTGACGGTTGCGCTCTTCTTGTTCTAATAAATGAAGCCGTTGTTGATCTAGGACTAAATTCTTGCCAGGAGGAATGAGATAGATGGAATTTGGCTTCAATTCCATGCCTTCTGTGACTCGATAGATTGCCATGCGAGTACGTCTTTCGAGCAATTCCTTCATCAAACTTTTGAAGTCTGGGGATAGATGCTGAATCACCACAAAAGCTGCTCCACTATCGGTGGGCACATGCTCGAAGAATTCTTCTAGGGCGCGCAGTCCTCCTGCGGAAGCGCCAATACCAACCACAAAGAAATTTTGTTTTCGTTTGGCGAGATCGGAATTTATTCCAGATTCTTTTTCAGACATGTAATTAGAACTATAGGTTTTCCCTAAATATGAAGCATAGCTTTTTGGTCTTGCTATCTACAAATACTATATTCTGAGTTGGGATATCATGATATTGCGTAATGTAATCTAACTATAGTTTTAGAACGCGAATGACTTTAACTAAGGATCGCTCAAGATTATTTGATTTTTTTGTCTCTTCTATAGGAAAAAAAATTCTGACGGGAATTACTGGTTTGGGTTTGACTTTGTTTGTCTGTTTTCATATGGTGGGCAACTTAGTTTTATTGGCTAGCCCGGAATCTTATAACAAATTGGCTCATTTTATAGATAGTTGGGGTATTTTACTGTCTATTGTTGAGTTGATTTTATTGGGCGCAGTAATTACTCATGCTGGTCTGGGAATCGCAATTCGCCTGAAAAGTCAGCGATCGCGACCTGTAAAATACAATATGATCAAATCTGCGGGAACACCCAGCAGACAGTCTCTCAGTTCAGTTTCAATGATCTTGACCGGACTTGTGTTACTGATCTTTTTAGGATTTCATTTGGCAGATTTTAAATTTGGTACTTACTATCTGACTTCGGTTGATGGAGTCGCCATGCGAGATTTGGCTAGATTAGTAATTGAGACATTTCATAATCCTTTTTCTACTTTTAGTTATCTCGGTGTGATGCTTTTGTTGGGATTGCATCTGCGACATGGTTTTTGGAGTGCTTGGCAATCTTTGGGAGTTTTGCGATCGCCTTGGAGTTCTATGGTGTATGCGATCGCGTTAATCTTGGCATTATTGATCGCGATCGGCTTTATCCTATTACCTTTGGTAATCTTTTTTAATCTACTATATGTTTTCTGATTCGGAACTTATACTGCCTCTATGTTTGTTATGTTATTGACTAGTAGGAACCTTGCTAGCTGGGATACAAATTAAATTTTATTGGATATGGACACTTGGATTAATAGGTTGTCAATAATTGCAATTATAGCTGTTGTTATAACGGTGCTTTTAGGAATAGCACGTATTGCCCTGTATAACTTTAATTACTTTATACTCCTTGCTATTATTCTCGCAGCCGTATACTACATGTACAAAAGAGCAGAAATATAAGTAGATGGCTTTGGTTTTGCGCTTGATTCAGCGTCGGTTCTAGCTGGTATTAGTCCAACCCCATAAATCTCTGTCTTTCAAGCGATCGCGCTAATCCTGGCATTACTAATCGCGATCGGCTTTACACTATTTCGCTAAATTATAATGACATTAAAAGTATTCAAGCAAACACAACCTAATGACAGCAATTAGACAACCTCGCTACAGCAAAGAAGAATTTGCTCAACGTGGCAATGAGCTTTATGAAACTCAGATACGCTCCAAAGTTGAGAAAGGCGATTTTGGCAAAATTGTGGCAATTGATATTGAAACTGGAGCTTTTGAAGTAGCTGCTACACCAATCGCAGCGACAGATCAGCTTTATGAACAATATCCCGATGCTCAACCTTGGGTGATTCGGATTGGGCATCAAGCAGTATATCGTTTCGGGTCAAGGAGTCTGAAGAAATCTATATGATGCAAGGTTTCTTGACTCAAAATTGCGAAGCCATAATTCGCATCGCAGTTAGTAATTTGGAGAATTGAAGAAGAAACCTGGTCAGTGAGAGTATTGGGAAACTGGTGGATCACGTTTACGTTTGATGAAGTTGATGCACAAAATGTCAATCTGGAGGATTACCACTAATGAAAATGCACAACCCTCCCCATCCTGGGGAAGTACTCAAAGAGCTATGGAATGAGGATTTAATTATTTAGCCAAGTTAGACTGATTCTGGTTTGACTACATAGTTCCACTGAGGTAGATGTTCATCGAAAATGACATTCATAGTTTCTTTGAAATCTTGAGCTACTTTTTTCCCTGTTTGATAC
>JBCCYD010000151.1:0-13023 GCA_039190385.1 Cyanobacteria bacterium P01_F01_bin.143
AAGAAGCTTACGCCAAGAGGGAGAAAACGCTTTGAGCTGGATCGAATCGTTCATCGCGCAAGAATCCATCGAATGCAACTTCGAACGCAACGGACTTTTTCACGCAGCGCACACGCCGGGATCGCCTTAACTGCTGTTTCAGCCTCCAAAGCACCATAGGCAATTCGTAAATAACAACCATCTCTCATGCCAAAAGTACTCCCAGGAAGCATTCCTACTTGATATTCTTCAATCAGTTTTTTGGCTAATTCCAAATCAGGGATATCTGTTTTAATCTTGAGAAATAAATAAAAGGCTCCTGCCGTGGGCGCTACTGTACAAATATCTTTGATCTTACTAAGTTCATGGAGTATTTTTTCGCGAACAATAACTATATTTGGTAAATGTTGGTGACAGTAATCAATCCCCGCTTGTAGCGCACCTAAAGCAGCATATTGGGAAATTACAGGCGGACAAATAAGATTAGTATCTTGAGCTTTTTTTACTGCCATTAAAAGCTGTTGGGGAATCACCATATAGCCGATGCGCCAACTAGCAAAACCATAGGCTTTCGAGAGACTAAAAAGAGAAATCGTATGATTGTGGCTATTGGGTAAAGAAGCAACGGAAAGATGTTTGATGCCGTTATAGGTAAAATATTCATAGGTTTCATCGCTAATATGATAAATACCTTTTTCCCGACAAATTTGATTTACTTCTGCTAGTGCTGAGGAATCATAAACTACTCCTGTGGGATTGTTAGGAGAAATCGTAACTACGGCTTTAGTTTTATTGGTAATTGCTTTGGCGATCGCGTCTGGTCGAAGTTGATAATTAGCATCGGTAGCAACTAATATTGGCTGGCAACTGGCCATCGTAATCGCCATTTCATGGTTGAAATAATAGGGCGTGTTGAGAATGATTTCTTCTCCAGGGGAAGTAATGGCAAAAACAGTATTGAGAAATGCCATATTGCTGCCAGCGGTCACGGCGATCGCGCTACATTGGTCGATGGTAATGTTATTTTCAGCTTGTAACTTGCTTTTGATAGCTGCGATTAAAGGAGGAATGCCCTCGACAGCTTGATATTTGTGATTATTGGGCGATGCTAAGAATTCATTGATCGATGCGATCGCCTCTGGTGGTGGGGGATAGAAAACAACTCCTTGCCCGAGAGAAATCGTACCTGGATTCTGACGGATCAGCTCACCGATTACGGGAATCAATGGGGACTGCACCCTATTCATGCGAGAGTTTAATCTTAGTTTTGGATCAGCCATTACACCTTAGGGCAAACGCATCTTAAAAATTTGAAGTATCATTGCCGGTTTTGCCAGTATACAGCATATTTAAATTAATCTGCTCTCGCTTAGTTGGTTTTGCTGTTGCTGCTTGTCCTGCTTGGGTGTCGGTTGTTGGCTCGTTTTGGTTCCTGTGGTTCGTTAGTTTATTTTGTGGTTTGTCCGCCTTTTTTTAGAGCGATCTCTTTAGTTTCCTCTGAAGCGATTGCACTCTCCGGTAAAATGAAATTAAGAATCCGCTTTTAGTCTAAGGAGGAAAACATGTCAAATGTAGTCATCGTAGGTGATGGTCCAGGTGGGCTTAGCGCAGCTCTGTTTTTAGCCAAAAATGGTATCGAGGTGACAGTTTATGGCGATGATAAAACCGCGATGCACTATGCTTTTCTATACAATTATCTCGGCATTAAGGCGATGTCAGGGAGTGATTTTCAAAAAATTTCCCGCGAGCAAGTTTCTGAGCTTGGTGCAGATTTACGCAATATGCGAGTAGAGCAAGTAGTAAAAGATGGCGACAACTTTGTGGTAACTATAGATAATAAGCAGGCACAGACAGCTAACTATGTCATCTTAGCTGAAGGGAAAGGAGCCCGTTTTGCCAAAGCAATGGGAATAACTGTTAACGATACTGGAGTTGAAGTTGACCGAAATGGCCGTAGCAGTATTGATGGGCTTTATGTCGTTGGTCAAAGCACTAAGTTTCAACGTACCCAAGCCATTATCTCAGCTGGGGAAGGTGCATCCACAGCTTTAGACATTTTATCGCTTGAAAAGGGTAAAGATTTTTGCGACTTTGATACACCACCTAAGGAAGAATAATTATCAATCAGAGGGCGATCGCTCTCTCAAATAAAATAAAATGAGAAAAGCGCGATCGCGTTCTTAGATTGTTACTCGATTACGAAGCAATTCCGTACTGGTCATGCACCGGAAAATTTCGCGATTCTCAGGCATCTTGCTTTCATAATTACTCTATAATTATTAGGCTGTAGATATATAGATTTGTTATTAAAAAATTTTTTATTGGAGCGGAGCTGCATGACAAGAATTCTTAAACTAGCGCAGATGAGTCCAGAAGAACTCGTAAAGCTAAAGAAACGGTCTGAGTTGGATATTGAGCAAGCCTTATCCATTGCTAAAGAGGCGATCGATAATATTAAGCAAAATGGGGATGCTGGAGTAGTTGAATATGTCAGAAAGTTTGATTATCCAGATGCCACTATCGAAACAATTAAAGTAACAGAAGCTGAATTTGCAGAGGCAGAGAAAGCAATTGCTCCTGAGATTAGAGACGCGATCGCTCATGCTTTTTCCAACATCAAAGAAGTACATGAGAGGCAAATGCCAGAAGAGATTCAACTGGCAGAAATTGACAAAGGAGTTTTTGCTGGGGAAAAAGTGACCCCGATCGCTAGTGCTGGACTATACGTCCCCAGAGGGAAAGGTGCTTTTCCTTCGGTAATGTTGATGTTGGCCGTCCCCACAATGGTGGCCAAAGTTCCCCGAGTCATGGTTTGTACTCCTCCTGGTAAAGATGGCAATGTTGAACCGGCATCTTTAGTTGCAGCGAGTATGGCTGGGGTAACGGAAGTTTATAAGCTAGGCGGAATTCAGGCCATGGCAGCGATGGCTTTGGGTACAGAAACGATTCCTAAAGTTGATAAAATTACCGGCCCTTGTAATGTTTACGGTTCAGCTGCTAAAAGAATTCTCTATGGTACGGTGGATGTCGGGTTGCCGGCAGGGCCTAGTGAATCGATTATCCTCGCAGATGCCAGTACGGATCCGAAGATTGCTGCTCTTGATTTACTGATTGAAGCGGAACATGGCCCCGATTCAGCAGCTTTATTGGTGACTGATAGTGAGAAGGTGGCGAATGAGGCGTTAAAACATTTGCAGACCTATTTGGCAAGACTTCCTGAATGGCGCAGAAATTTCTGTGAAACTGGTTTATCTTCCTATGGGGGAATTATGTTGACTTCTAGTGTGGAAGAGTCAATAGCTTTTGTGAATGATTATGCGCCAGAACATTTGGAGGTTTTGGTGGAAGATCCTTTCAGTGTGTTGGGCGATATCGTTAATGCGGGTGAGATTTTGTTGGGTGAATATACGCCAATTCCCACGGCTAACTATTGTTTAGGGGTTAATGCGATTTTACCTACTGGTGGTTTTGCTCGTTCTTATTCTGCGGTATCAGTTTTTGATTTCTTGAAGCGTTCTGGCATTGGTTATTTGACTAAGGCTGGTTTTGATAAGTTGAAGAAGACGACTTTCACTTTGGCAGATTACGAGGGTTTTTCTGCCCATGCGATGGCAGTTAAGGAACGTGACGAGCTTTGGAAGTAATTAAGCTGTAGGTTGGGTTGAAGAATGAAACCCAACACAGGATGAGATTTCGTTGGGTTACGCTGTCGCTGTCTTGGTCAGCGTTCACGGCTTGCCCAGATCGGTTCTCTGGGTTAAACCGCACCAAGGCCCTTGCACCGAACTATGCGGCACTTGTACCCATCACATTCGGGTGTAAACGCCTGACGGCGGCGCGGGGTCTGACCGCAACCCAACCTACAAAAAGAAGAACAAAAAGAGGGAAAAAAGATTTGTCTGATAAAGATTTACAAGAAATTCAATCGCTTCAATTTACAGATCTCGAAGCTGCTAACCAATTACTCAAGGATTTTTTCAAGAATAACTTACCCTTCAATGTCAAAACAGTAAATCTCCGTCCCTTGGCGGTTTCTCTCAATTCTATTAACGGTATTATTCTTACTGAAGAGGGGGAAAAATTATTTTTTAAAACCCATGTTGAGCCACAGAGTATTATTAGTGAATATTATAATTCTCAGATTTTAGCTGATGCTAATTATCCTGTTATTCAACCGATATTTAGTTCGACTGAATGGGGCAAGCAATTATTAATTTATAAATTTTTTGATTTTCCTTCTCTATTTGATGTCGCTAGAGAAATCGAAACTGGTCAAAAGCATAATGCCGAGCAAATAGTTGCAATTCAACAAAAATCCGATGATGATTTATGGAAAATTTATCAGAATACTCTGCAACCTTTAACAGCAAAAGAACATAGCGATTCACCAATTCATCAATTGTTTTACCATCGGTTAACAGGAGGGCGATTTGATGATTTTTATCAAAATACAGAATTAGGTCTTCCTGGACAAGATATTAACTATAGTGATCTATCCCAACTGCAATGGGTGATTAATGGGGTTGAATTTCAAAAGAGTTTAGCCGAGTTAGTAACCTTAGCTAGTGAACATTTAAACCCAGAACGAGATGATACGATTTCCATCGTTGGTCATGGTGATGCTCATAATGGAAATGTTTTTGTTGATGAACCAAATAATGATTTAATCTATTTTGATCCTGCTTTTGCTGGTCGCCATTCACCTTTTCTGGATTTAACAAAACCCTTCTTTCATAATGTATTTGCTATCTGGATGTATTTCCCTAAAGAGGTCGCTCAGGACTTAAATATTACTTGGGAAATCAAAGATAATCAGATTATTGTTAATCATGATTTTGTACCCGCAGATGTCAGAATTGAATTTCTTCGTTCTAAATTTTCTAGAGTTTTAAAGCCCTTATTACAACTATTACGATCGCAGAATCAATTACCAGATAATTGGCGACAATATCTTAAACTAGCTTTGTTCTGTTGTCCTTTCTTGACGATGAACTTAAGCGATCGCAAAAAATTCCCCCCAGAAATCACCCTACTTGGTCTATGTATGTCCGTAGAAATGGGCAGCACCAGCATGAATGAGAAACAAAGCTTATTAGACTCTGAGCTAACTAAAATCATTAAGCATTAAATCTCAACTGTTGCAGATATTCAAATACTGTATAAAGCCTTATCTCCAAAATTTAAAGCGTACTCAGAGAGCAGTAGCAATATACGGACGGATAGTCACAGTAATAGTAGAATTAAGTAGGCAGTGGTTAGGCTAAGCCCTGCTTGGTCGATTAGCTGTTTGACCCACTGCCAAAATAAAATAAGGAGATGGTGTAATGAACCTAGAAACTCTCCTTACGCTAGCGATTATCTTCAAGGTACTTATGTACCTGTGCTATGCCGCCTATTATATCGGTAAGCACTTAAGCTAGCGTATTCTTAAAGTGTCAGTATTACCAGTACTGGCACTTTTTTTATATTTCCATTTGCTAGTATAACATTTTTCTTTAATGTCAATACAACATTGACAATTAAATTAAGCTTTTATTGCTCAAGATGAAGTAAAGGTCTATTGATGTGAAAAATTCTAAATTTAAAATACTTTTTTGATGGTAAGATAACTAACCATTTGAAATACTGAACTTTTCTTTTTTCGAGCGTGTAACTTTCTTCAAGTGCGTTGAATTTCCACAAAATGACTAAACCTTATAAACTATTATTCATGTCAACTCCTGTTGGTGCTTTGGGTACAGGACAAGGCGGCGGCGTAGAATTGACAGTCCAAAATATTGCTCAAGAATTACAACAAAGAGGGCATAAGTTAGAAGTTGTTGCCCCCGAAGGCTCTTTTCTAACCGGAGTTGCGGTTACAGGAATAGCGGGAAATGCTCAAATAGCAGTGCAAACCCAAACTAGAGATGTGCCGATTATCCTGCCAGAAAATTCTACTTTGGGAAATATGTGGGAATATGCGCGGCAAGTCCAGGATCAATATGATTTGATTGTTAATTTTGCTTTTGATTGGCTACCTTTTTATCTGACTCCTTTTTTCACAACACCGATCGCGCATTTCATCAGCATGGGTTCGATGACTCAAGCGGCAGATGAAATTATGGAGCGCGCCGCTAAACTTCATCCCGATCGCATTGGGGTATATACCAAATCCCAGGCGGAAACTTTTGCTTTTGCTGAGGTTTGCGAAATTCTCAGCAGTGCGATCGACCTGAATCTCTATGATTTTTGCGCAACTCCGGGTGATAGTCTGGCTTGGTTGGGTAGAATTGCTCCCGAAAAAGCTTTGGAAGATGCGGTTGCCGCAGTGAATATCACGAAAGTTCCTCTCAAAATTTACGGCAAGATTCAAGATCAAGAATATTGGCAACAAATTCAACAGGATTTTCCCGATGCCCCAATTGAATATATGGGTTTTCTCAATACGGCAGATTTGCAGCAGGAGTTGGGACAAGCGCGGGCTTTGTTGATGACTCCGCGATGGATCGAAGCATTTGGTAATGTCGCGATCGAAGCCTTAGCTTGCGGTGTTCCCGTCATTGCCTATAGCCGAGGTGGCCCGTCAGAAATTGTCAGAGATGGCAAAACAGGTTTTCTAGTTGAGCCAGATAGCGTTCCTGGATTGGTAAACGCGATCGAAAATATTGATAATCTCAGTCGTGCTGCCTGTCGTGAGCAAGCGGAAGCTGAATATTCTCTGGCAGCTTTAGGCGATCGCTTTGAAAATTGGTTCAATAAAATCCTTACTTAATTTTTGAATTTTTAATTGCTGGAGAAAATCTACAATAAAAGAAAAAGCACTAGTCTCATGCTAAAACCTTTCAATATCAAATATAAAGTAATATCCTCATCGATCGCGATTCTCACTGCGGCCATTCTAGGTAATACAATCGCCTCCAGCTTCGCGATCGCTCAATCAACCACTGTCGAAACTCAAACTACCGAATATATTCGCCGGGTTGCCTTTAGCAAAGCACCGCGACTCTTAGATATCTACAGCACTTTTAATAGCGTGAGAATGAGGGGCGCAACTTATTACTTCGATGTCACTATTCCCCAAGATGCCGGAGCGCCTTTGCAAAAAGTTGCCATTGAACTACGCCAAGGGCAAGAAGATATTGATTATAAATTAGAAAAAACAGTTGCTTATCTCGGTACCCACGGTCGCAAGGGAGAAGAAGTAGCCGTAGAAACGGTTAGCCTAGAGGAATCAACGGGAATTATTACTGTCGAATTTGTCGAGCCGCTGTCTCCAGATACTACCTTTACCGTGGGCTTGAAACCAAAAAGAAATCCTGATTATGATGGCGTTTATGTTTTTGGAGTTACGGTTTTTCCTCAAGGAGAAAATCCCTATGGTCTGTATTTAGGTTCTCGAAATCTCAATTTTTATTCTGGCTATGATGGCTTATCGGGTTATTAAGAGAAAATCCTTTAATTTGGGACTACTTCAAGGTATTTAGTATCAAGTAAAAAAGAGCCACTAGGAAAGCGCACACCATAATAACCACCAGGACGACGATCTAGGATCACACCTTCGTCTCCAATTTCTAAAATTTCAGGAGAACGGAGCATCGGCATCGGTTCGGCTGTTTTAACATAAGGAGGTAAGGCTATTAGCTTAACGCGATCGCCAACTTTAATGCTGTTCATCTTATTTCCTAGCTTTCAATTTTAGTTATTAGGTCATTATTTCACTATAATTTTCTATAATTCGTGATTGGGAAATTCTGCAAGATAATTTACCTTATAAATTTCCTTAAATCAGAATACTCGCTTTTAATCCATGTTGTTTTTGGTTCCAAAAAATCTATAGATATTGGATAATAACTAAATTACCAGAAAAACCAAGAATTTTATTTAATAAACTATCATTTATGGAACTACCCACCGATATTATTACCTACTCTATATGGTCGGGTTATGCAACGATCGCGTTATTTGTCATCACTCTCATTGCTTGGATTGCTGGTTGGGGATTGAGATTTCGTCTTTTTGGGACGGCCAGTTTTATGGGAGTTGTCACCGCCAGTATTTTTGCCCTTAGTTTAGGTTTGTTTACTCACACCACAATTCCCGGAGCTGCTAGATATTCCTTGGTTTATGACAATGGATACAATAAAGCCGTGATTGTTGTGCCACCAGATATCGAAAAATCCGCGATCGCGCCCACCTTACGACAAGCAGTAGCTGATTTATCTACCTATGGCAGAACAGGAACCAATAGCAATAACCAATTTAGAGTTGCGATCAGAACAGTTTTACATCCTCAAGATACGATTTCGATTCCTCTATATCTAGGACAAGCAATGCAACCTTTTTCCGCAAAAGATAATGAGGATCTCACCATTCAAGTTTTTGAAAACAACCTTGAAACATTGAGCATTGAACATTAAACATTAACCATTAGACATTGACCATTAGACATTGAACATTAGACATTGACCATTAGACATTGACCATTAGACATTGAGCAGTAATGAGTAATTTATCTTCGACAATTAGTGAACAGCAAGTAACAAACCAGAGCTATGCGCCATTATTAATTGCCCCGGGGAGGGTTTTGCGGGGAGAAAATATTTTAAGTCAATCGGGAGAAGCGATCGCGTTTTATGGAAAATCACCTTTAATCGTTGGTGGCGATCGCAGTTTAGCTCAGGTTAAATCTTATCTTGAGCCAATTATTCAACAGCAAGAATTAAATGCTAAAGAAGCATCCTATCTTCCCGATTGTGCAGAATCTTCCCTAGCCAAGTTAAACCAAGCAGTAACTGAACATCAAGCAGATTTCATCATTGGTGTTGGTGGCGGCAAAGCCTTAGATACCGCTAAATTATTAGCTCATCAATGCCGCTTACCCATTGTGACCATTCCCACTTCTGGGGCAACTTGTGCCGCTTGGACAGCCCTGTCAAATATTTACTCCGAAGCCGGAGCATTTTTATACGATGTGGGATTAGATCATTGCCCTGAGCTGTTGATTCTTGATTACAGCTTAGTTCGTACGGCACCCCAAAGAACCTTAGTTGCGGGCATTGGTGACGCGATCGCCAAATGGTATGAAGCTTCCGTTAGCAGTGGACAATCTACAGCAACTTTGACCATTGCAGCAGTCCAACAAGCTAGGGTATTACGCGATATTCTCTTCCAAAAATCTCTAGCTGCTTTGAAAGATAATCAAGGACAAGAATGGCGCGATGTAGTTGATGCCACAGTCTTACTTGCTGGAGTAATTGGTGGAATTGGTGGGGCAAATTGTCGTACCGTTGCTGCCCATGCCGTCCATAATGGATTAACTCATCTTACCGAAGCCCATGATATTTTACATGGGGAAAAAGTTGCCTATGGCATCTTGGTGCAACTGCGATTAGAAGAAATCATCCAAGGAAATAAATTAGCCATTTCTGCCAGACAACAACTGCTGCAATTCTATAGTGAGATAGGTTTACCAAAAACCTTAGAAGATCTAGGATTAGCCGAAGTAAGTATCTCTCAATTACGTCATGCGGCGGAGGTTGCTTGTAATGAAAAATCAGATATTCATCGCTTACCTTTCGCTGTTTCTAGTGAACAGTTAACCGCAGCTATGATTTCTACAACAGTAGATCAAAAAGAACTAACAGTTTGAGAATAAGTAATAAGTAATAAGTAATGAGTAATAAGTCTTCTTTTCTAGGATTTTTGATTATTCCTAACAGTTAAGCCTATTTATGATCGCCTCCAATAGTTTGTTTTCCCCGCCATTATTCTTAAATAATGGTCTCTTGATAACTCTGTATACTGCATTTCGTTCTAGTAAAACTTGGGAAAACAGTCTATCGGAAACTGAGCCAACCTATCAAAAAGTAATATTTACCCAAGGCGAAGTTCCTATCTTTGCTTGGATGGCAATTCCAACCAATCCTCGGGGAACCATTATTGGCACCTATGGCATCACGGGCAGTCTTGATAATCAATGGTTTCTCCATATATTAGGGCGCAAAGCTTATGATCAAAATTATGCTGTAATTTTATTTGATTGGCGCGCTCATGGTGTGACGGCAGAATTATCTTCTGTTCTAACTTCTGATGGCATCAACGAAGGAAAAGATTTTGTCAGCATTGCCGCCGAAAGTAAAGCTATGGGTTGTCCCGCACCATTTTGGTTTACGGGCTATTCTTTGGGCGGGCAGTTAGCTTTGTGGGGTATTTATTATTCCCAATTGCTAGAGCTTAATGGTTTAAAATCATCTGATGTAGCAGGAGGAGCTGTCATTTGTCCGAATTTGGATTCTAATCGCTCCTTGCCCTATCTGATGGCACATCCGACAGGAAAATATATTGAACAGGCGATCGCGAAAGAGTTAAAGAAACTTGCACTGAAAATTCATTCTTATCATCCTCAAGACATTGAACTCTCAGCCATTGAAGCCGCTAATACAATCTGGGGTTTTGATCATGAATTGGTGATTCCCCGATTAGGTTTTGCTTCTGTTGAAGAATATTTTACGGCTAGTAGTCCTTTTCGGATTCTCTCTAAAATTAATAAACCGACGCTAATTCTCTATGCGCAGGATGATCCCATGTTTAATCCAAATGTTATTCCTGACTTAGAATCAGTTTGCCAAGATAATCAAGCGTTAGATTTAATTCTGACTAAATCTGGTGGACATGTGAGCTATCTCAGTAGTTTGTCTTGTCAAAAAGCAAACCGCGATCGCGATTGTTGGTGGGCATGGAATCGAACTTTAGATTGGATTGGAAATGCGTAATGGGTCGGTAGAGACGTAGCATGCTACGTCTCTACAGGGGTAATTGGTTAGAAGTTTCGTTCTAAAACAAAAATTTGCGTGAAGTAATATTCTCCTTGAGCGTTTTTGGCGACGCCAACACCTGTCAAATTGAAGTCCCCAACGATATTTTTATAATGGCCAGGACTCTTGAGCCAACCATCAACAGCACTTTTGACGGGATCAGCATAGCCCATATTATAAGCTACATTTTCGGCTGCACTGCGATAAGGAACGGCTGTGCCTATTACATCTACGCGTTGCTCAAAACCATCATGACTAAAAGCTGTTTTGCCCTGCGCCATATTTTCACTATGAATTCTGGATTGTTGGGTAATACTATTATTTATTTGTAGAGGTGGTAAATTTATCGATTGGCGATATTGATTTATTTGTTGATAGGCTAATTGTTCTAAATATTCAAGATCCTGATTATTATTTACAATCAAATTATTTTGCTCGTTTTGCTCAATTATCTGGGTAATTTCTGAACTTTCAGTATCTTCTGTAATCGGAACTTGTTGACGTTGAAGAATGTCAGCATTATTTCTTGACCTACCCACACAACCTGTCAAAGCAATCATTCCTGAAATTATCAAGATAGACTTAATTATATTCTGATGCATTTCTAAAAGTATTTTCAATGATTTAATGTTAACTGATAACTGATAACTGATGACTGTTAACTGTCAAAGGGGTTTTTGATTGGGAATGCCCACAGCACGAGGATATTTCTTTGATGTGGGGGACTGTTTGCGCAGGTAAATACAATGGCGAATGCTTTCTGTGATAGGAGTTTTTTGAGAATGAATTAATTCAACTTCACTTCCTAATTGATCAACAGCAGATTCTAAATTAATAGTGTCTTCAGCTTCCCAATGACCTCGATAAAGAATTGCGAGACCCCCGACTTTTACTAAAGGTAAGATATATTCTGCACAGACAGAAGGTTTGCCAACAGCTCTAATTAAAGCTAAGTCGTACAATTCTCTATGACGAGAATCTCGACCGATAGTTTCCGCTCTTTCGACTAAAGAATGAACATTTTTGAGGTTAAGTTGGGTCTTTGTCTGCGCTACGAAAGCAATTTTTTTATTGGTTGAATCAACTAAGGTGAAATTCCACTGGGGATATGCGATCGCGATAGGTAACCCAGGGAATCCGGCTCCAGTACCAATATCAATAACCTTGAGTGCTGTATCTTCTCTTATAAGCTTTTCTTCTCTGTTTAACAACACCACCCCCACAAGAGAATCCCATAAATGCTTTTCCCAGAAATCTTCAGGCGTCGTGATCCGAGTTAAATTAAGTTTACGATTCCCAATGATGATTGTTTCATATAATTTTTGAAATTGGCTGATTTGGCGATCGCTGGGCTGCCATTGTAGAGTTTTCTGCCACAAATCCAACATCGCTGGTAATTGCTGAATCGCTATGTCCTTATGCAAAGCGGTATCCTTTAGGGCGTCTTTCATTCTTTATCCCTCATCCTGTTAAAATCCATCATCTTTTAGCATAAAGTTGCTCTGGTTCAATACTAGTCATTGTGCCATTTCGAATAGTCCAACAGCGATCTGCTATTTTAGACAATTCCCCAGGATCGTGAGTTACGACCAGTAAAGTCCAATGTTTTTTCAGTTTGGCCAGTAATTGGGCTAAATTAATTCGCATTGACCAATCTAATCCAGCAGTTGGTTCATCTAGTAAAAGTATATTTGGTTGTCGGATCAATTGTACGGCCAGGGAAAGACGACGTTGTTGCCCACCGCTCAAATTATGGGGAGAAGTATTAAGAGAAAGATGATCTAAGCCGACTTCTTGGAGTGCCTCATGAACTCTTTCTGAACCTAATTCGGGATGCCCTAAACGTAATTCTTCGAGGAGTGTATTGCCACAAAAATGCCGTTCGGGAAACTGGAAGACAAGTCCGGCTAATCCTTGTAAATGAAGATCTGTTAACTCGCGATCGCGCCAATAGATTCCGCCTCCTGTCGGCTCGGCTAAACCTGCTAAAATTTCCAATAAAGTACTTTTGCCTGAGCCACTGGGGCCAATAATTAACCCCAATTCTTGAGGTGCTAATTTTAAATTAATCGACTTCAAAATAGGTTGTTCTGTTGCAGCAGGATGATAGATTAAATTTTTTATGGATAACATGTTTGCTAATGGCTAATTGTTAATGGCTAATTGCTAATTGCTAATTGTTAATGGCTAATGGCTAATTGCCGTTGATCAAGGTGTACTTCCCAACTCTGTCGCAATTCTCAGATTCGGG
>JBCCYD010000152.1:0-12904 GCA_039190385.1 Cyanobacteria bacterium P01_F01_bin.143
ATACTGGAAAACTCAGCGCCATATCCTCCAAAGGTCTTTCTTGATTCATCTCTAACCTTAGATTTCTTTCTTCATCAGCTTCTGAAGATAAACAACATTATTTCTGTATCCTTAGCTACATTCCTAATTTGGAATTGCTGTCATCTTTGAGGCAGAATTGAATTAATGACTGAACATCATCAACTACTGTTTCGCTAGAAGAGTTGAAAATGTTTTCAATGATTTTTGGTACTTCCTCATAGGTTAGTTTTAATTTAGTCAGCAGATCTATTCTTCTTTTTTTGTCTTCATCATCTTTTGTTTGTTCGATTATCTTCTCAACTTGTTGCCCGTAATCATCTTTTACTGCCTGGTAGCAACCCCAGTATCTTTTGACGATTTCTATTACTTTTTTAAAGTTTTTCCATTTGAAAGGGAATAGCTCAACTCGAAGTTTTGCATCCTCGTTATTTGTGCCTTCAAGAATTACTTCCTTTGATTTTGTCAGAATATTTAATTGGCTTTCTGTCATGATGATTAATCCTCAAAATTTACTCGCTATCTCCTCAGCCTTCCCATAAAAATCGATCTTTTGCTTAGTTGTAATCGCCTGCTGAATCTTATAAATTGGCACCACTCCAGAACTTGAGCGAAACAGAACCACCTGCCCATCACTCACCGTTACAAACGACAAATTCCGAGCATGACGAGACTGCACCCAACTCCAATAGCTCCGATTCATTCGCTTAAAACCAAGTCTTTTTCCCTCCGGCAACAGAATCCACAGATTAGCCTGACCCCGAATCCTCTGCACCTGAGCATGAGCCGACAAAATAGGCGACAAACGCACATAAGCACCATCCTTAAACTTATGGACCCGCACCCCACGCTGAAAAGCCAAACTAGAACTGTTAAACTTTTGCTTAATTTGCCTTATCACATCCGCCGCCAACTCCCGCGCCGCCTGATGAGCTACTTCCCGAGACTCCAATTCAATCTCCCGCAACTCCTCAGCAAAAAACCGCTCTGTCTCTCCCATTACTGTTTCACTCGGATGCGCATAAACCCCCCATAAAGCGAGTCATCCGCATAACATCTGTCATAGAGAGCCATGCCATTCAAACTATATTCGGCATATTCCTCATTGATAATATCCATCATCTCCGCTGGGTCAAAACGCGCCTTATAAATCTCAATCACCACCGGCACATTATCACTCCCCCGATTCAAGCCATCAAACCGCAACCAGCGATAGGTATTCAGTTTTGTAAACGCTGTTGTCACCCTTTCAGCCGCCGCCTGATAATTAGCCTCTAATGTAGCACCATCATCAAAACTCGCATCAGTCGCAAAAGTGATTAACCCCGTACCAGGATCCACAGAATAATCACTCTCACCATAGGTTGTGGCACCACCTACATCAGTCAAAGAAGCGAACGAGGCTGGCATCCTCGATAGCGCCGCCTTCCGCCCTAAGTGAGCAACAATTTCCTCCCCAGTAACCGTCGCTCCAATTAGTTCCTGACTCTGGCCATAAATATACAGATCCAAATTCTCTCGCTTAAACTCATCAAAAGTCCCATTAATTTCCACCTTTTGCGCCTTCTCAAAGACCGCATCCACCGCGCCTTTTCCCGTCTGGCTTTCATTATGCTCGACTCTTTCAACCGTCGTTTTCGTCTCCAACTTTGAGCAATTACCCAAATCAATCAACCCACCCACAGGTTTACCAAGGCTATCCCGTTCCGAATAGCTAACATATCCCTGACCCGAATAATATTCCGTAATTGTTTCTGAAGCCATAATTTACCTATCAAATTTGTACAACACCTGAATAACCAACTCCACCAGACAAGCCGTTTTCCCCTGAGTCTCCACAAACTTATTTGATTGCTTCAACTGAAAAATCGCCCCGGAGAGCGTCAGAGAATTTACAACCGCTATTAAGTCTTTCAAAGCTAGATTTCCCAAATCAGCCGCCGACTTTTGTGCTGTTTCTACCACCAGAGCTTCAATAACTAACTGCAATTGCGAATCATATTTCTGATTCACTGGGTTATAGTCTTCCAGCTCATCCTTGAGATTTAGATGATTTTTTTCATACTGACTCGGCGTTGCTTGCCAATAGGTTACCTGGTCAAAGTTTTTTACCTTCTTTAATTGCTCCAGTATGACTGATATAATCTCATTCCTGCGGCTCATCTATTTCCTCCATCACCTGATTTTCTAGTATCTCGTCATCATCTATGAACACTTCTTCTCTCAGAGAAAGATCTTGGTTTTCCAGAACTTCCTCTTCTCGGGGTGTGATATTTATCATTATTAATTACAGATTTTTCTGAGGGGAATCGCTAAAAAATCTTTGGCCAAACCTAAGCAATCAAACGGAACCTCACAGCTTCCTGTATCCTGATTGTAAAAATTAGGCAATAAATCACTAGCAATTTCATAATTGTCGGGAATTTCCAGAGGAGAATAGGCAATCGAAATAATTTCATTCACCGGAACCCCAACCACTACCCGATTTCTCGTCATCGATGCCCAACAGGTCACAGCCAATAAACCCGGTGCGATTTCTATTACATCTCTGACCTGATCCGTTCCGCCATAGCGACGAACATCAATAGCTGTTACTAATTCCTTAGTTTCTGGATTAAGAATATAAATTCCTCCTAGCTCTTGGTCTGCGATCGCCATATTGCCATCACTGAGGAAACAAAAAGATTGTCTCGACCCACCATCAATCCCTGTCGGAGTCTGAATCATATCCTCGGTTACCCCAGTGGTGAGATTAAACTTTAAAACCCCAGTATTGTCGCTAATCCAAAGATAATTACTATCACTCGGATCTAACCTGATACGTTTAGGGTTACTACAAATATTGCTACCAATTTTAGCTACCCCATCCTTTCGATACTCAAGGCGAGTAGCAACTAAATTCCCCTCACTATCATATTCAGTGACATGACCTTGATTGAAATTACTAGTAGCCCCCCGACCTCGACTAGAAGCAATCAATAAATTGCCGCCAGGCAAGAATACACAATCATAGGGTTTATTAAGTTGACCATCCACCACATTCCCCTCAATGTTATACTCACCAATCTGAGCTAATGGTGGCGCTTCCTGGGTCTTATCGTAAATCCGAACCAGGTTGCTAGTCTGGGAAACTAAAGCCACTCGCGAGCTTTCCGGGTCAAAAGCAAGATTCCTAACATTGGCAATGCCATTATTACTATCAGTTGGTTCTTCATAGACAATCGGCAAATAACCTTCGTATTGAAGCTCATCGCTAATCAATCCCGTGCGTTGATAAAAATTAGCTAAATATTTTTGACCATTACTCGGATCTACAGCAAAAGCGATGGGGGAATTAAGCATCGCCGTCCCATTATTGAGATTATGGGATAATCTCACTCCGATTTTCTGAGTCAAATTAAGATAGTCATTATTTAACTTCCGCACCTGTTTCCAGATTTGGCAATCACGAGCCATTACTCCTCAATCTCCTTCAATATCAAATCGGTCAATTTACCATCATCAATGGGTCGTATCTCAGTCACTTCATAGGTTTTGCCATTAAGTTCGACTTCTGAACCATGTTCAACCTCAGCAATTTCTGAAGTTTGGGTTTGAAAAGAAATTACTCGACCCTCAGAATTAAATTGATTCATCCCAAAAGTCTGGGCTGATTCCTCATCAAAAATCCCCCACACCTCAGCCCCATCAATCACCGCAGGACTCGCAAATTCACCCTTAGTCAAAACGTCTAAATTTTCTTCAAACATTATTTTGAGCTTGATGAAGATCTACTTGATGACTTTTTCGTGGTTTCTGGTTTCACTGCTTTTTTCTCCACTTCTTTCCACTCATTGAAATCACTAGCTGCTGTTACTTCCGCAACTTTGCTTGGAGGCTTATCAGCGATCGCGATCGCTTTATCATGCAATTTTGCCTGATCTTTAGTCAAATAAACCAATTCCCCAGGCTTGGCAGTCTTCCCTCGATGGATAACTCCCATTCCCTCTTCCTGAACCTGATACCAATTTTTCATGATCTACTCCAAAACCTTATATTTTCCAACTTTTGACTTTTGACTTTTGACTTTTGACTTAAGTAAAAGGCTTTTGACTTATCTCTTACCCCTACCAGATTTATTTCGAGACTGGTATTGCGCCTCCGTTTCCACTTGATGGGCATGACGCTTGTACTGCTCAGGCGTTAGCTTGACCAACTCCTCTGGCTCATAGGTTTTCTTTTCACTCAAAACCACCACCAGGCCAGGACGCACATAATAATTTTTTGTATTCATTCTTCTGATGCTCCTAGATCTCCATCTTCATTACTATAAGGAGTAGCTAAATCCGTAGCTACAGAAAAAGCCTTCTCCTGTGTCACTTGAATATCACAGGTATGGATAATGCGAACCCGCACACCACCAGCTAAAAACTTATGATAGGGATCTGCTGCCAATTCATAGGTTCCCCATTCCCCACAAACCAAGCGAGAGAAATCACCAAAGACCACCGCACTTAATCCTGAACCAGTACCTTTGACCAAATTGCCAGGTATTTGATTACTCACTCCTACACGGTAACCATTGACATAGCCCTGATTACTGCCCAGTCTGGCTTCTTGCCAGAGAGTTTGACCTGTTGTGCCGGGGAATTTTTCACGGGATTTCAACTCACCACGAGTCTTAGCATTCATCACCCAGCCCATAGTCCGCTCATCCGCATTGGCCACAGCGATTTTAGTTTCAAAAGCAACTAATCTCGGATGAGTAGCGACATCGCCATTTGCACCAAAGATAATCGGGTTCACCCCAGGAGTATTGAGAATACCTAATGGTTCATCATTTAATCCCGTGCCTTCAATGGCTGCGCGATCCATTCCTAAAGCTAAGGCGATCGCGAGTTCTCGGCGGACAAAATTATCCATGCCGATACTCGACTGTAAAAGCATTGAGCGGGTTACATACATATAGGAACCAGCATTTTTCGGACGTAGTTTGACTAAACCAAACTGTGCAGAAATTTTGCCCACATCAGCATTTTCTGGCACCCAGTAAATCGAAGTTCCATCAGTTACGCCCGCTGTTTGTTTAGGAATATCCACATTCCCAACTAAGCCAGTAAGGCTGGTCATGCCCATTTGTCGCATGATGGAGCGATTGCGGAAGATATCGATAAACCGCTCAGACATTAGTTCAGTTTCGACTAAGTTTCCACCAAATAGAGGATCTCCCACCATTTGATCTCGCTGCATCACCTTCTGGAGATAATTACGAGTTGAGGCTGAACGACTCATCTCTTCAAACCCATCAGCAGCATCTTCTGAGCTAACATCAAGATCGTATGCGGGAATTAAGATATTGCCTGTTTCTTTATAGTTACGAGTTTCTTTCGCCTTTTTAACTAAAGCGTCGTGAATCTCTTGCTCAAAAGAATTTTCTTTCCATTCCCCATCTAAAGCAGCGCGAATCGCATTGTTAATCGAATAGCGTTTTCTTTCGCTCCGAGACATGCCTAATGGGTCGGTAGTTCGGGCAATTGGTTGAGGTTTGCCGTCATTGATTTTATCTAGGAACAAGGATCTTGCTTGTTCAATGGATAAACCGTCTTCAATCGCTTTTTCAGCTAGTTCTTGGCAACCATAACGTTGTCCCGCAGCTAAGATCGATTTTGTCCGTTCTCGTTCTGCTTTTAAGACATCAGCTTCGTTAACTTCTAGTTCTGTTGGCATTGCATCAGTTTTAGTGTTTTCTAACTGCCCTGATGATTCCCCTTTATCTTCGGAATGTTCAGAATTAGGTTTTAAATCATGGAAGCTGCGACCTATCCCCACAGAAGCATCAGCGGGAACTGTCACTAAACTAGTTTCTAGGGGAGTCCATTTAGTAGCGCGATAGGTGTTGTAGTCAGATTCGGATTTTTTGACAAGCACCAATTCATCAATGACATAGCCAATGGAAACATTGCGAATAATCCCATTATTAACGCTGTTAAGTATTCTCTCTGCTAGTTCATGGGTATCGAAGCGAACTATATTGATTAGTTTGCCATCGCCTAACCAAGCTTTTTCAATCACTCCCAGATAATCATCTCGATTATGGTTAAACAGTAAATTGGCGCTGTCATTGAAGCGAGCTAGATCCACAGCAACTTCGCTATGTTCTAATTCTTCGTAATACCAATATCTTTTATAGGGTTTGTTACTACTAACGGATAATTCCAGCCGTCGCTCCTCGGAAATCTCTGCTTTAACTAACGGAATATTGCGATAGTTATTCTTGGGGATTGAGCGATCTCCAACGACGAAAACATCACCCTGCGATCTGATAAGAACTTCTGTTGTCATGAATGTAACTTGTGATTTTCGTCCTTACCATTCCCGAGAGGGCAAGTCAAAAGTCAAAAGTCAAGAGTCAAAAGTTAAACTTCTTCTGCTTTCGCGTCACTCTCATCATTATGGATTGAGTAGCCGTCAAAGGTTAAAGTGATTCCGTATCTCTGCAAAATATCCCTTTCTTTTGCCAGCATCTTAACGTTTTCCTCAAAATCACCGCCTTGTTTGGCAATTTCATCTGTAAGCGTTGTCAATCCACATTTAATCGCGGCAATAGTCGCGTTAATCTCTTTGTGCGGATCTACCCATGACCAACCTCTCGGAGTCCAGCGAATCTGTTGATAACGTTGGGGTCGAATTTCATAATCAATAAAGGGCAATACTCCTGAAAGCACTGCCATATCTAGCCATTGAGCGTAAGCTCGTCTCAAGAATATACTAATAAACCAAATCTGCAACACTTTATATCTGTCGCGTGCCTGAAGAAGTGATAATCGGCTACTGCTGTAATTAGATTTTGAGAAATCATTACTCACATTCTCATAGCTAACTCCCACTCCCGCACCAGTACCCCGCAGTTGGGATTCAAAGAAAGTGGCAAAAGCATTATTCGGGCGGTTAGGTGCAAAACCTTCAAATTTCTCTCCTGGTGCCAAATAGCGCATCATCCCAGGAGCAAGTTTCTCATCAGGTGGAAGTTCATTACCTTCTTCGTCGGTATTGGGTTCATTCAACAAATCCACATCGGGAGTGTAAACCAATCCCATAATCGAAGCTGCGGCACGGGCTGCTACGAGTTCTGATTTTTCATATTCTCCCAGGTTTCGTAATCTTTGAATGGTGGAGTAGAGAATTGGGACACCGCGTAGTTGATTTGGTCTTTCTCTGAGGTAAATATGGATAATCTCATCCGCAGGAATGCGAGTTAAATTACGACTATTAGAAGTAGTGCGCCCACCACCGAGCGGATTAGTGCCAAACCCAGAACCCGAAGCTGAGCCAAACCAGAAATCCCCCGGATGATAATCGTAAAACCAATAGGCAACAGGACGTTTCCAACTATCAATCTCAATTCCCATCACAATCTGATTGCCATTATGGGTTGAGTTATAATCCTCCGCACATTGATCCGCTTCGATTACTTCCAGGGCAAAGGGAATGGTTGAACCGCCAAAACTGCGTTTAATGGTTCTGATGAAAACTTCCCCCGATTCGAGGAATGATTTAAAGGCTAATTGTTGGATTTCATTAAAGCAGCATTGCCCTGAAACATCGCAATATTCTGCTTTTCCCCAGTCTTTCCAAGCTGACTCGATGCGATCGTTAATGCGATCTTCGTTTTTGGTATTGTCCTTAATTTGTTTGATTTGTGCCTGAAAGCTAATCCCTGTATAGACCACGTTATCAACCAAATGGCGCACCATGCCCCGTGCATAATCATTGTTACGCAGCAGGTCGCGGGAGCGGTTACGCAAGGTTTGTAGGGAAGCGTAAACTTCCGAGTTGGCAGAGGTTCCCCAAGCTTGCCAATCGCGATCTAGTCTGCCTCTTCTGGCTCCGTCATAGCGACGGTGTTGGATTGAATGTCTTGGTGGTGCGTTCCAGATGCGCTTGATGAAGGTGCGAAAACTCATTTACTGACTAGGATTAAGATCCTTGCTAGAGTTCCCTGATAATTTCTTAAGTGCTGCTCAACGAGGAATAGGGTTTTTTATTACAATAATTGGCTCTTCAGGTGGTCTAATAAATTTTGCACCCCTAGCCTCTAAATCGTGTCGTAATTCTTTATTTACTCCTAGGCTATCAAAAAAGATAGCATTTTGAACTCTTACAAGAGTAAGTCTGGTACCATTAAGGTTGGCGCCACTAAGATTGGCACCATTAAGGTTGGCGCCATTAAGGTTGGCACCACTAAGTTTGGCATTACGGAGTAAGGCTTTTCTGAGATCAGCACTTTCAAGGTTGGCACTGGTAAGATCAGCACTTTCAAGGTTGGCACTGGTAAGATCAGCACTTTCAAGGTTGGCACCGGTAAGATCAGCACTTTCAAGGTTGGCTTTTTCGAGGTCAGCACTTTCGAGGTCAGCACCTCTAAAAATGGAACCTTCGAGATTAGCACTTTCGAGACTAGAACGAATGAGTTTGGAATCTTTGAAGTTGGCGTTAGTAGCATAGGCACCAATTAGACTAGCACGAATGAGGTTAGACCCTTCAAGTTTGGCTTGATCAAGCTTTGCACCGCCAAGATTGGCACGAGTAAGAATAGCACCAGTTAGGTTGGCACCAGTTAGGTCGGTATGCAGGAGACTAGTAGCAATAAGGTTGGTACCAGTGAGGTTAGCATTTTCAAAGTTAGCATTTATGAGACTAGCACGTTCAAAGCTGGCGCCTCTGAGCTCCGCACCTTCAAAATTGACACCAAATAAGTTAGCGCATTCAACAGAAGCACTTTGTAAGTTAGCACTTCTGAGATCGGCACTTCTGAGGTCGGCACCTTCGAGTATAGTCCTTTCAAAGTTAGTACTTCTAAGGTTGGCACTTCTGAAGTTAGCTCTACTTAGGTTGTCATTACTTAAATTTTCGCCATTAAGATCTACCCCAACAAAATCTTTGGTCAAATCTAAACTAGTAATCTTTGCTAGCTCAGATAGCTTCTCTGTTTTTGCATTATCAATTTGCCCTAGCATTGTTTCAAAATCTTGAGCAAACTTTTCTTCATCCATGTGTCAACTCTACTCTACTCAAATAAGATTGATTTTGTAAAAGATTCTCAATCCAATAGTTGGCTATCCACCTTTCAACAATTGCCAATCGTTTCTTAGTAATATTTTTTATCCCAAGCAATTTTCCATTCGTAAGACAAATATCTTCTATTGCCTCTATATTAAAAATAGCAACTAATCTACAAGGTTTTTCTGTGACATCTACGATAGCTAACTCTGTATCTTGGAGCAAACCTTCAAGAAATTCTTGATATTTAGCCTCAAAAATCCAACATGGATCTGCGTTGCCTCCCTCTGTTCTTACTTGGTATTCTTTATATTTAAACTCTTGTCCTTCTGTTTTAGTCTTTTTACTAGCAGCACTTCCCCCAGCCCTCCAACCAACATTTCCTCCAAATTGTTTTTCTTTTCCTTCTTGTTGCTTAAATTCAATTTCAATCTCCGTTTGAAATCTTTTGTCCAGTTTGATATTTTTTAGCGGTATTTCTCCTTGATCTAGCTCGACTTTCAGTTTTCCTTTTCTAAACCCAAAAGTCGCCTCTCCGTAACTATTAGTTCGTATTGTATGTTCTCCAAAGCGAATATTTGCTACTAAATCAAAACTGTCATCATCAATAGGCTTAATTTCTAACTCCATGCGTACGCAGTTAGGAAATCTATTGTCACAGATATTCGGATTTGTTGTCACCATCACTCCTATGCTATTCATGGTTATTTATCATAAGAACCAATAAAAAAATCTTTGAAAAACTATGCTGTTATTGTTTCCTCTTCGTACAGTTCAGCAAAATGAATTTTTTTTCCAGCAAGCTTACTTAATGCAGAACATAGCTTAGTCAATCTATCCCCACCAATACTAGGTATCGTTTTTGAGTTTCTCAGATGAGAAATCGAAGCTGGACGCATATCTAGCTCCTTAGCTAAGTCGATATTACTAATATCGTACCGAGCCATAATTTCTTTAAGTCTCCACCTAAGCACTTGCTATAAAACCGTAATAAATTACTTCTACATTGTAACTTAACTCGGTTGTAACTCAAGTCAGTTGTGACTTCAGTCGGTTTTGACGATATTAAATTAAAAAACATAAATATAAAATACGGTTTTAATTCATAAAGTACGGTAAAACCGTAATATACTAAAAAAACAAAAGCGATCACAATCTTTGGACGGAACGCGATCGCTTTTGAAGTCGAATAAACATCGAACACATATCGAATATACCATGTCACAAATTTTTCACTTGCCAGAAGATATTCGTCAAGAATTTTCCATTGACGAAAAAGGAAAAGCTTATGCATCTCAGTCCGCGATCGCAAGATTATGTGGAGTAACCCAACAAGCAATCAACAAACTTTTGCTTCAATTGAAGGGTACAACCAAACCCGTCTCAGAATCGCTAGAACCATTTACTGGCATAGATTATATGGCTACAACCAAAATTCCCGACATTGTAGTTGCCGCCATTATTAATCACTACGCAATGTACGCCAGAAAAACCACCGAAGAAGCCAAAAAAGTTTCACTTTGCTTTCAGGCAATTGGCATTCGTACCTGGATACAAACCGAACTCGGATGGCAACAAGAAAAACCCCAACTGAGCCTAGAAGACACCATTACCCTCGCCAACTTCGCCTCCACCACAGCCCAAAATGCAGGAGTATCCAAAGCCCTTGCCGAAACCATCAAACTAGAGTCCATCATGCAAATCGCACCCCAAGCCAAACCCCTCCTCCAACCCCAAAAACAAGCCATCACCTCCGCCCATCCCCTAACCGAAACCGCCGTCACCCCCACCATCATCGGCCAACGACTAGCCACCAAACTAGGACACCCCAAAATCTCCTCCCGCGCCATCAACAAAAAACTCCTCGCCCTTGGCTACCAAACCTCCGTCACCCGCATCAAAAAATCCACAGGCAGAGAAGTCCACGACTACTACCGCCCCACCGAAAAAACCCTCAACGGCAACCACGGTCAACTAGAAATGACCAGCTACCAAGACGGCACAGGCAAAAACACCAAATATCAACTCCGTTGGTTCAACACCATCGTCGAAATCCTCGCCAACAACTGGGAGGTAAAGTCATGAAAGAAAACACCGACCCCAAGCAAATAATGACACTATGTCTCAAAGTCGATGAATATCTCAAAACCGTCAAAAAATCTCTCGCCTACGATAGTGATAATTCCGACTTCCAAGATCACTACTCATTCCTCCTAGAAGAAACCCTACAAGCCAATTGGCAAGTACACTGCATTGCCGAAAAAATTCACTGCGAAGAATTTAGGCACAATCTAGAAACACAAGAATAAACATTAATCAGGTGGGCAATGCTCACCTATTATTTTGTAATGTACACAACGACTTTGAAGGAGCCAGATGCCCACAAAAAAACAAATGCTACAAGCAATAGTGACATGTCAATGGTTATCCAACTTTTACCGACCAATCTATTTATTCAGGTACGATGAAAGAATACAACAAATATTCATCATTGCCGGAGAACAAGAAAATATTGAAGTTACGATATTCGCCGATGGTCAATGGAGGTACGAAATAAATGACGAACTTTAAAGAAATGAGCCTAAAAGAACTAAGAAAATACGTATTAGCTAACCGACAAGACCAAGAAGCTTGGGACGAATTCGTTTCCCGACCAAGACCCAACGCGATCACAGTTCCCGCTGATACACCCCTAGAAGAACAAGAACGTATTCTAAGAGATGCCATTAATCCTAAGTAAATAAATTAATAAAAACTAATCCCAATATTTTTACCACCAACACCACCATGTTTCCGCCTCGCAACCCGAACTCTCAAGCGATCGCGTTGCCGATAAAGCTCATCCAAACTGTGATAACGCATCTTCCGCGACTTAATCTGATATTCAGCAACCCCACCATTAGTTAACATTTTCGCGATCGCATTTTCAATCGCTTCCAACTCCAACTCATCCGCAGTTTTCACGTCATCACTCATATCAAAAAACTCCAAGTATTTAGTTAATAATTCCCTAGTAACTGTCTAACAAGCTACTACCTCTCCGTCGACGAACTTTCTTCTTGGAAACTTTCGCGATCGCGTTTTCAACTTCCTCCTCACTAACAGTTTGAGCCTCCAACTTCTTCTCCTCACTACCCCAACGAATCCGCTGCACCCCTACCAAATTAGCTGCTGCCAAAGCATAAACAGACGTATCCAAAGGCTCATTCCTCACACCCGCTAACTTCTCCCAAACCACAAAAGGTCTACCATTCCTATGTTGCGTAACCTGAACCTCACTACAAAAACCCTCAAACCAATTACTATCGAGGTCATTCGGAAAATTCAAAAACTTTGCTCCTGGTGCCTCTATCTGCGATCGCGCGTAGAGAGTTTCCTTCGCCAAATCCACCCCCACCTTATACAACTGAATCCCCTGCTTGATATGTTCTCCACGATAATTAATCTCCTGAAAACTTGGACGCGATACGAAAGGGCGATCGCCACTAAAACCCTTAATCGCAAACCAGTGTAAATATTTAAACTTACGAACCTGATGATAAACCTCCTGAGTCAAATAACCACTATCAATACAAGTTGCTCGAATCCGCAAATGCGATCTCGACTCATGAACATAATCCCGACTCGTCAGATGAACCAACTGCTCCCAAGTCTCCTGCTTAAGCGGATCACCCAAAATCACTTGATAATCAATCAACCAAGCCTCCTCACCGCGACCCCAAGCCTAGGGTGTTGACTTTGTGGGAAAAAGCAGTGTAAGTTTACCATCAAGTTTTATGTCAAAAAGAAACGAGCCTGCCAGTGAGCCCAGAAAAGTCTAGAATGCCAGTAAGCCGTCAGATTCGAT
>JBCCYD010000153.1:0-12804 GCA_039190385.1 Cyanobacteria bacterium P01_F01_bin.143
AAAGGTGGTGGTGCTGCCCATACCCGCGAAAAAGCAGGAGTTATGGCCATAGGAATTACTTCTACAGGAAGCAAGAAAGTAGAACCTAGTTTGTCTGTTAGTTTTCCACTATCAACTACGACGATAAATTCTGCCGCCAGTGAGTCTACTACTTTTTCGCGGGTATGGGCAGCACCACCACCTTTAATCAAATTTTTGTTAGGATCGACCTCATCAGCACCATCGATCGCGACATCAATATGATCTACTGCATCCAAAGTAGTTAAAGCTATGTTATATTTCTTGGCTAAGACTTCAGCTTGAAAAGAAGTAGGAATCCCCACAATATTGCTAATTTCTCCCTTAGCTAGGCGATCGCCTATATACTCAATGGCATAGGCAGTAGTCGAACCCGTCCCTAAACCGACGATAGAATCTGATTTAACACGATTCGCCGCAGCTCTTCCCACTTCTTGCTTCATAATAATGACGGGATCAGTAATATCGCTCATCTATAGAGAACTCCTTAAAATATTTGTAAAATAATTATTTTGTTTAATGAATTGACCAAATTTACTTAAAGAAAGGCACAAAAAAATTGCAGCTTTGAGTAATTCCTCAGCCTTCCCTTATGATTGTTTTTTTCTTTTCTCGTTAATCTTCGTTGATTAGTTTGTCCAAACTATCAATCAATTAGATTGCTCTGTAAGTTAATGTTGGCAAACCAGAGATCATAATTAATTATTGGCCGCAGCTAGCATTTCTTTTAACTCGGCTAATTTATCTGCCCAGCGAGGATCAGGTTGGACTGCATCTTGGCGAGAATTATTTTGACCACCGCCAGATTTCTTATTAGAACGTTTATTGTTTTTTCTCTTAGATCCACTATTAGCAGAATTTTCAGCTTCACCTTCTTCTTTTCCTTTTGATTTAGAACGAGGCAGAGCTTTTTCAATTTTTAGAGGGTTTTCCATAAAAGATTGACCATTATATTTTTCAATAAACTGGTCAGCTATTTCATCAGTAGGAACGGTCACAAAAGCAAATCCCCGACATTTGCCAGTCTTACGATCTTTGATGAGTTTTGTGGAAACCTGTTGATCGTCATCAGCAAACATAGCTACTAATGCGTCTTTCTCTATGGCTTCTTTGGGTAAATTACCTACATATAAACGAACTGACATTTAAGATATGCCTCCCAAGCTAAATTAATTTAAAGTTAAACGTTATGTATCAGATGAACAGTCTACTCGTTAAGATTGACCAGAATTTTAGTTGCGTCTGCAAAAATTCTCTCATATACCGATCATTTGACAAAATTTTTTACTTGACATGATTTGGACTCGACCCAAATAGAATTCTCCGCTCATCAATTAATTAGAGAAAAATATAACTGGTAGTGAGCCAAATTCTTTATGGTAAAAACATATTCAAACTTTTGGTCTTTTATAATTATTACAGAATGTTTCCCTCTGTGAAAGTTGATTACTAATGTTCTTGCTTACCAAATTACTTTAGACCGTTCTTGAACTACTCTTGTGTAGACATCGACAGTTTGTTGCGCCAGCTTATACCAACTAAAATGAGTATCTAATGCTCTGTAGGCATTCTTAACCAAAAACTTAGCATATTCAGGATTTCTCAAGACTTTCACGATTCCCCAAGCCAAGGAATCAGGATTATTGGCATAGGTTACGACCCCTGTTTTATTATGTTCGACAACTTCTGGAAGTCCTCCAGTATTAGAAACCACAACTGGCACACGGGAGGCAAAACTCTCTAAAGCAACAATGCCAAAGGGTTCATAAAGACTAGGAAAGACGGCACAATCGGCAATTGTTTGAAATTTGTCTAAATCATGATCTGCCATAAATCCGGTGAAGTAACATTTATTCCAGATGCCCAGATTTCCCGCTTGCTGTTTTAATTGATCGGTATTGCCCCCACCAATAATCACAAATTTAACTTTACCTTGGAGATCCCATAAAACTTGTGGCGCAGCATTGAGCAGTACGGATACTCCTTTTTCATAGGCCATACGGCCCACATAGTAAACAATTTTTTCGTCATCGTTGGCGAATCGGCGACGAAACTCTATTTTCTCTCGGCCTTTGAGGGGTAGTTTTTTCCCTGGACGAATCCCATTATAGATGACGTCAATTTTATCCCAAGGCGATCGCAGAACCCGTTCAATTTCATATCGCATATATTGACTACAGACAATAACTCTCCAGGCATTGTAGACTAGGGTCTGCTCTTGCTCGTGAATGTATTTTTGTCGCTCTTGGTAAATTCCATTATTACGGCCATATTCAGTGGCATGAATAGTTGCGATTAGAGGGATTTTGAAGCTATGCTTCAGCGCGATCGCAGATTCGCCAACTAACCAATCATGGGCATGAATCAAATCAAAATAGCCTATTTCGGCAATAAGATTTTCTCCATAAGCCACCATACTTTCATTCATATTGGCAACCCAATGGAAAAAATCGTGACCATGGGCGACGGCTACACGATGAATATGAATGCCTTCAATCACTTCATAGGTAGCTGCCTTGTCAACTTCAACTGTTATCAGATGAATTTCATAGCTCAAGGCAACTATTTCTGGATATAATTCTGCTACGTGACGGGCAATCCCGCCTACCAAACGAGGTGGAAATTCCCAGGCTAATACTAGAATTTTCATTTAAATTAATTATCACCTCAAGATTTATCAGTTAGCTCAGGCAAGGGTAGAAAATCCGTCGGGGGGAATATCCTGCAAGCGGCCATTACCTACTGCTTGGATTGCTTCAGTCAGATTAACATCTCCAGTATAAATAGCTCTGCCCACGATCACTCCTGTAACACCTAAAGGTTCTAGAGCCAGCAAACTAAGTAAGTCTGTTAAAGAACTGACTCCGCCAGAAGCAATCACCGGAATGTCAATCGCAGTTGCTAATTCCCTAAGAGCCGATCTATTGGGCCCTGACATAGTGCCATCGCGGTGAATATCAGTGTAAATGATAGCAGTCGCTCCAGCAGTTGCCATCCGCTGAGCTAAATCCGTTGCCAAGATTTCTGAGGTTTCTAACCAACCTCTGGTGGCCACTTTTCCCTCACGAGCATCGATCCCCACGACAATTTGCTCAGGGAATTCTTGACATAATTCTTGCACCAACTCCGGTTGTTCGACGGCAACTGTCCCCACAATACAGCGCTGAACTCCTAGATTAAGTAATCGAGTGATCCCAGCGCGATCGCGTAAACCACCGCCTACTTGCACAGGAATTGATATTGCCGCCACAATTGCCTCGATCGCGGCTAAATTTGTGGTCTTACCATCTTTTGCTCCGTCTAAATCTACTACATGTAGTCTGGTTGCTCCTTGCTCTGCCCAACTACGAGCTACCGTTACTGGATTGTCATTAAATATTTCCGAACGTTCATAATCTCCTTGATAGAGACGAACACATTTACCATCTAATAAATCTATTGCTGGGATAACTTCCATAATTTGTCCATAATCTGATTACATTAAGCGAATATTAAGCAAATATGCGATGTTGTAAAGAAGGCATTTGTTGCCGTACCTGGGATAAACGCCCAGGGTTAATTTCTGCTACTACTACTCCAGGTTGTGATCCCGCATCGGCAAGGATGGTTCCCCAAGGATCGATAATCATTGCGTGACCATGAGTATAACGTCTTTCATAATGGTTTCCTGTTTGCGCAGGTGCGATGACATAACAAGTATTTTCGATCGCTCTGGCTTGCACCAAAACTTGCCAGTGATCTTTTCCTGTAAAGGCAGTAAAAGCCGCAGGAATGAATAACACATCAGTTCCTTGACGGGAAAGATGACGATATAGTTCAGGAAAGCGTACATCATAACAAATTGATAAACCAATATTTCCCAGAGTTGGTGAAGCATAAACCTCTGGCAAATTTTTTCCTGCCATCACAGTACTCGACTCACGATAGGTATTGCCATCGGGAACATCCACATCAAAGAGATGAACTTTCTGATAACGAGCCAATTCTTGACCTTCTGGATTAATAATAAAAGCAGTATTATAGGCTTTTGTCGGCTCTTCTGCGACGGGAATGGGATGACCTCCTCCCAAAATATGAATTTGAAAGCGCTGAGCCATCGTTTTCAGGAATTTGTCCGATTTCTGGGCAATATCTACTGATTGTGCTACTTTTTCTGATTCTTTACCTAAAAAGGCAAAATTTTCTGGCAAACCCACTAGTTCGGCACCTTGACGTACAGCTAATTCTATTAGTTCTTCTGCCTCAACTAGATTTTTTTCTAGATCGGGTTTACTTGTCATTTGAATAGCAGCAGCAATATATGATTTCATCGCGTATCAGAGATAGTTTCAGTTGACGAAGTCGAAGCAAGCTCCACCCTGAAAGAACAGAGTATCTTCGATCTAATATAGAATATAGCCTTATGTTACAAATTTTCTAAAACGTAGCAAAAATAAATTGAAGTCAGCCCTAAAGGATACCGCGACCCACGACCCGAAGGTAGTCCTTTAGGATAAAGAGACGTGTCGCCGACACGCCTGTACATTTTTGTTAAAAGGAGAAGCCTGCGGGCAGAAGCTCTGTAATGGTCGAAGTTTCGAGACCTTGTTGTCCGAGAAAGATGATAATTGTGTTTTTATGGGCAAATTCAGCAATTACTTGGCGGCAAGCTCCACAGGGAGAACAGGGTACTTGGCGATTGTTAGCGATCGCGATCGCCTGAATTTTCATATTTTGACCACCTTCCGTTGCCACAGCAGCCGCGATCGCATTTCTTTCAGCACAAATTGTTAAACCATAGGAAATATTTTCTACATTACAACCAGTAAAAATCTGACCCTGTTCTGTCAACAAAGCAGCGCCCACCTGGAATTGAGAATAGGGAGCATATGCCTTTTGATAAGCTTGTTGCGCTTTTTCCCATAATTGATTTTGTTGTTCTTTGGTAATAATTTCCAATTCTCAACCTCGCGCGTTCCTTAGCGGATTATAAATCCGCAGGGTCGCTCGTCAATTTTCAATTCTCAATTGTTCTAGGTTCAAACTCTGCAATTTACCATAAGCATCATCAATATAACCTTTACCTCTGAGATAACCAGTATTAGCTCCAGGAAGAATATATTTAAGATTATCTTCAGCAAAGTGATCGCGTAACTTAGCAATACTCTTAATTTGTCGCCACCAGTGAAAAGTTTTCGCTGTCCGCAAAGGAACAATTGCGATCGCAGATTTGGGCAATAAATGCCGACCCGTAAACAAAACGCCTCCTTGCTGATTGTAATAAACACAAGCAGAACCAGGAGAATGACCAGGAGTCCAAATAATTTCAATTTCTGGACTTAAACGTAAGGAATCAGCAAAAGAAGTAACTTTTGTCTCTGGCAATAAATAAGCCTCTTGCTCTTGGACAATCACCTCACAATTCAATACTTCTTGAATCGATTGAACTTGTTTGCCCATGCCGCCGCGATGGGTAAAAATTAACCAGCGAACTCCTCCCTGTTCCCGCAACCACTCATGATTCTCATCTTTCCAGGCAGGACAATCGATTAAAATATTCCCTTGATCCTGGGCAATAAAATAGGCTGTTCCACCTAAAATATCGCGGTTAGGAGCAAAGGCAAAGATTCTCGGTAAAATAAGACGAGGAGGTTTACTATGACGAGGGGTCGTGACGCTGAGATCTGTCAAATTTTCGGGCATTCTAAAAATATAAAGCTAGCAATCATGCATGATGACTTTAATATCGCATTTTATAGTAACTTTAGCTCTAAACTCTAAGCTGAGTAATTAAATAGTAGTTTTACTTATTGCGCGTGGGGTGCGGTCGGGTTTCCCGGCCTTGCACAACCACGTAAGACACTCGTTACTCATTACTCATTACTCATTCAAATGACTCTTTGGTTTATCTTAATCTTACTCAGTATCATTACCTATTTTGTTGTTCAGCATAATATTCGCAGCATCACGAAAACGCCTGTTTGGCTATGTTGGTTTGTGATGATGCTGCCAGCATTTATCTGGACTGCTTGGACTTATTTTTTGGGAGGAGAAAAACCCATCCCGACAGTGGTATTTCTCATTCCTCTTTTAATTTGTCCGCTGCTTTATGGTTGGTTGATTCAAATAGGAAAACCTCAACCAGAAAAGTCTAATGAACCTCCAAAAGAAACGAAAATAGCTGAGGAGAAAGAGCTTAAACCATCTATGGTTCGACCGATTAATAATCAGGAAGAACAAGCCTTACGAGATTGCTTTCCTTGGAATGTCTATTATTTACAACAAATTGATTATCGGCCTCAAGCCATACTTTGTCGGGGTAAGTTAAAAACAATTCCCGAACAAGCTTACAAAAAGATCGAAGAGAATATTGCTCAGGTATTTGGAGATCGCTTTTTTGTGATTTTCCAAGAAAGCCTGCAAGGTAAACCATTTTTTGCCCTAGTTCCCAATCCTCAAGCTAAAGCGAAAAAGCCAGCAAAAGATATTAACAATCCAGGTTTTGCCATTCTATTAATGGTAATCACAGTGATTACTACAACTTTAGCCGGAGTTGAAATCAGTGGTATTACCCCAGAACAGTTGCAAGCTCAACCAAATTTACTTACACAAGGAATAACTTACAGCATTGCTTTGATGACAATTTTGGGCGTCCATGAACTTGGCCATTATTTAGCGGCTCTTTACTATAAAATCAGTTGCACTTTGCCCTATTTTGTTCCCTTCCCTCCTACTATCTTCGCTGGTACTTTAGGCGCATATACCCAAAGAAAATCCCCGGTTCCCCATCGAAAAGCATTATTCGATCTCGCGATCGCAGGCGTTGCGACAAGCTTGGTCGTGACAATTCCGATTTTATTATGGGGCTTAGCTAATTCCGAAATTGTTCCAGTTGATACGGCGAATATTTTTGATTTTTCGGCCTTAAATCCTCGTTTTTCTTTGTTATTTTCTTTGCTAGCAAAAATAGCTTTGGGCAGTCAACTTACCGCCGGAATGGCCATTAACCTCCATCCTGTAGCTGTTGCGGGATATCTGGGATTATTGATTATTGCAGTTCGTCTGATGCCTGTGGGTCAGTTAGATGGGGGACATATTGTTCATGCGGTATTTGGCCAAAGAACCGCGATCGCGATTGGTCAGATTGCTCGTATCTTAGCTATTCTCTTTGCTTTAGTTAATTCTTCATTCTGGATTTGGACGATTATTCTTTGGTTTATGCCATTACTTGACCAACCAGCCTTAAATGATGTTACAGAACTCGATAATTGGCGAGATTTCTTCGGCTTAGCTGCCTTAACTTTATTATTATTAATTCTCTTACCTCTACCAATCACTGTTGCCAATTGGCTACAAATGTAACATTGTGTAGGGGCGAAAGGCCCTTCGCCCCTACTGATAACTGATTACTGTTCACTGATGACTGATTCCCCGTTGCCGTTTTTCGATTTTTCTTGTTATAAACGTTGGGTATTCGGTGATTCAATAGCATTCCTATGACTCAGTGTCTTAACCCAGATTGTCTAGAAATAAACCCAGAAGAAAATCAATATTGTCAAGAATGTGGTGCCCAATTACTATTAGCTGATCGCTATCGGGCTTTACGTATTTTGGGGAAAGGAGGTTTTGGTCGGACTTTTTTAGCCGTTGACCAATCAAAGTCCACGAATAATCAATGTGTTATTAAACAGTTCCTACCCGACATTAAAAGTAAAAAAGGCCTTAGAAAGGCAGCAGAACTATTCAAGCGAGAGGCGATGCGTCTCAATGAACTAGGAAAACATGGCCAAATTCCCGAATTATTAGCATTTTTCAATCAAGAATCAAGGCAATATCTAATTCAAGAATTTGTTGATGGAGAAGATTTATCTAAAGAACTAAAACGCAAAGGTATTTTCAATGAACAACAAATCAGAGAACTACTCCATGATATGTTGGGTGTATTGAAATTTGTCCATGATAATCATGTAATCCATCGTGATATCAAGCCAGAAAATATTATTAGAAGGAGAAAAGATAAAAAGCTAGTTCTAGTGGATTTCGGTGCGGCAAAAGAAGCTGAAGCGGGAGATCCTGCCGTTACAGGAACTATTATTGGCTCGGCTGCATATATTCCCCCCGAACAAGCAGTGGGAAAACCTCAATTCGCTAGCGATCTTTACAGCTTAGGGGCAACTTGTCTCCATTTGCTAACGAATATTGAACCAACCGAACTATTTGATGTTGCCGAAGGAGAATGGATTTGGCGAGAACAGCTCGAAGATAATGATATTAGTTATGAACTGAGTCGTGTTTTAGATAAATTAGTTGAAGGTGCCACTAAAAGACGTTTCCAAACAGTGGAAGAAGTTTTACAGTCTTTATCCGGCGGCGGAGTCGCACCGACTATTCGTAAAAGCAAAAGAGTTGCCCCGAATCGTTCTTCTAGAGTGAAAAAGCGGGAGAAATCTCCCAAGACAGAGGCCAAAAAAGCATCGGCACGGGATTTAGATTTAAAAATGGCTGAGTATGTCTTCCTGACACTCAAGCCCAATGACTCCGTGATAATTGATAAAAAAGCTCCTTTAAAAAAATGTCAACATAGAGGCAAGGCTAGATATATAACTATTAATTTATCTAAGGAAGTAACGATGGATTTAATCGGCATTCCTGGAGGAAAATATTTGATGGGTTCTCCAGAAGATGAACTAGAAAGATCTAATGATGAGGGGCCGCAACATAAGGTAAAGATTCGTCCTTTTTTGATGGGAAAATACCCTGTGACTCAAGCACAATGGAAAGCAGTTATGAAAAATAATCCTTCGCGATTTACCGAGGACGAAGATCATCCTGTCGAAAAAGTTTCCTGGTTTGATTGTCTGGATTTTTGTGAGAAATTATCCCAAAAATTAGGTCGCGAATTTCGTTTACCGACAGAAGCCGAATGGGAATATGCGGCACGGGCTAAAAGTACAACTCCCTTTTTTTTCGGGGAAACTATCACGACGGAATTAGCAAATTATAATGGCGAATATACCTATGGAATTGAAAAAGAAGGGGAATATCGGAATAAAACAACAAAAGTAGGAAGCTTTGCGCCTAATAGGTTTGGTTTGTACGATATTCATGGCAATGTTGCTGAATGGTGTGAAGATTCTTGGCATGATAATTATCAAGAAGCACCGAGTAATGGGGAGCCTTGGGTAGATGATGAGGATAGTTCGGAGCGAGTTTTACGGGGCGGTTCTTGGTTGCATCTTCCTGGAAGTTGTCGTTCTTCTCAACGTTTGAGTTCTCTCGGCAATAGTAAATCTGATGCCTTTGGTTTTCGTATTGCCTCTAGTGTCTAATAGTGGACGCTGGCGTAAATATCCTGACCGTTAACACAGTTGACTAGGAAAGAAATTGAATTCAAATGAATAACGGTAAAGTGGTTTTGAAAATAGGATTTAGTATGATATAGACAAAATAGTTAAGTACTGAGGAAAAAATATAAATGAAAACACTTTATAAATGGACAGTAGAAGATTATCATAATATGATTGAATCTGGTTTATTAGCAGATAAATCAGTAGAATTATTAGAAGGGAATATTGTTGAAATGAGTCCAGAGGGAATCCCTCATAGTTATACTTGCCAATCCGTTAGTGATTATCTAAGAGAATTATTTAAAGGCAAAGCTTCCGTACGAGATGCTCATCCAATCACGCTAGATAATTCTGAGCCAGAACCAGACCTTGCTATAGTTCGTTTACCTAAAAATATCTATGCCCAACATCATCCTTATCCAGAAGATATTTATTGGTTAGTTGAAATTTCCAACCATACTTTAGCTAAGGATTTAGAGGAAAAATCTCTTACTTATGCTCGTAATAATATTGCTGAATATTGGGTAATCGATCTAGTTAATAATCAAGTTGTTGTCTCAACTAATCCTCAAGGTAATCAATATCAAAACAAACAAGAATTTACTACAGGAACTATTAATACTTTAGCTTTTCCCAATGTAGCGATTAAAGTTAGTCAACTATTACTTTTTAAATAAACTTTATTGGTTTAATCGCTTAGACAAAATTTAGGTTTCTTTTAATAATGCGATCGCTTCTTGACACCAATTAATGCGATAACTTTCATAGCCAATTCCACAGCGCAAAGTAGCATAGGTACATTTTTGTTCAAAGGTTAATTGGGAAGTATCAGAAAACTTTTCTTGCTCAAATTGCAGATACTCGGATAGTTTGCGGGAATGAATTTGTTGATGACGCTCAATTTCCTGCAAAATAACTGATCTGGGTACTAATTTAGCCGCAATCACTTTTACCAACAACTCCTCTCGAATTGCCGTTGGCTCATTGGGTTCCATTAACCAAGATTTAAGTAGTTCGATACCTTTGTCCGTTATTTTATAGAGCTTTTTATCGGGACGGCCTGATTGAGGAATAATTTCTGATGCGATCGCGCCAGTTTTTTCTAATTTTCCTAATTCTCGATATATCTGTTGTTGACTGGCTTGCCAATAATATCCACTGGTTTGGGAAAATTTTTTCCAGAGATCGTAACCACTATAAGATTCGGTTCCTAAAGTCGCCAAAATTGTATGCGCTAAAGCCATAAATCAGTTATCAGTCAACAGTTATCAGTTATCAGTTGGGTCAAGAAGGATAATATCAGCATTTACAGTTATAGCTGAATGAGTATTTATTCGAATAGCTAAAAGTATTGAATTTAAATCTGCTTGACATACTCAACAAGTTTAGTATACCATTCCTTGTATACTCAAAAAGTTGTATAACTACAAATTGTATATTAACTAACATTCTCTCTCTGAGATGAAGTCATGAATCAAGAATTTATAAGGGATTTTGCGAACCCAGAATCATCTTCTAGAATCGAAGAATCTAAATTATTACTCAGGCAAAAGAATTCTATACGATTAAAAAGATGGCAGATTGTCTCAGCTAGTTTGGTTATTTTGCTAGTCGGTGTGGGAATTGGCAAATTTGAGGTTAATACTTCTACAACTCAAACCCAACCAATACGAACTCAAGTTAAACCACTGACGGTCAAGACGACTCAAATTCAATTGGTCAAAAACTATCAAACAGTACAGAGTTACACAGGGGAAGTTGTCGCTAGACTAACAAGTGAAGTGGGATTTGAGCGTAACGGTAAGTTAGTTACAGTTTTAGTTGATGAAGGCGATCGCGTTAACCCAGGAAAAGTCTTAGCGCAATTGGATTCTAGTAACTTAGAAGCTCAACGACAATCTTTAGTGGCCCAAAAAGCCCAAGCAACCGCCAGATTAACCGAACTCAAAAATGGTGCCCGAGCCGAAGATATTGCTGCAGCCGAAGCCAGAGTAAGGGATCTTGAAAAACAATTAGAATTGGAACAGCTAAAACGCGATCGCAGAAGCTACCTTTACAATGAAGGAGCAATTGCCCAAGAACAATTGGACGAAGTGGCATTGAATTCTCAAGCATTAGCCGAACGTCTGACTAATGCCAAAAGTAATTTAGCAGAATTAATCAATGGCACTCGCTACGAACAAATAGCCGCACAACAAGCCGTAGTTGAGCAATTATTAGCGCAAATTGCTGATCTGGATATTACTATCGCCAAAAGTACCTTGAAAGCTCCTTTTTCTGGAACAATCTCGGTTCGTCATGTCGATGATGGAACAGTAGTCGACGCGGGACAAGGGATCTTTCGCTTAGTGAGCGACAGCCAACCAGAAGTAAAAATAGGTGTGCCGATTAATGTTGCAGCGAAACTATCATCGGAGAGTCAGCAAATCTTAAAGATTGGCGGTAAAACTTACCAAGCTAAAGTGAAGTCGATTTTACCAGAAGTCGATCCTGCGACCCGCACTCGAACAGTTGTTTTACGTTTAGCTTCAACGGCTCAAGTTTCACCTCAAGAAATTGCTCGTTTGCAAATTACTCAGACCATAGCTACTGAAGGCTATTGGCTACCTGTAACGGCTTTAGTCAAAAGTGAACGTGGTTTATGGTCTTGCTATGCAGTAGTCGAATCAGATAATGGGGATGCTAATACTTATCAAATAGAACGTCGATTAGTAGAAGTCCTGGAAACTAACGGCGAACAGGTTTTGGTTCAAGGAACTCTGAGCGAAGGAGACGCGATCGTCACTGAAGGGACGCAAAGATTGGTTCCTGGTCAATTAGTTAGTTATTAGATTTTTCACGAAATAACTCTAATACTATGATTAGCTACCTACAGAAGAGGACAAAAAATGAAAAGTATTACTAATCAAAAGAATATCAAAGTTGAGGCAACTTTCATTATTTGGGGATGTACAACAGGAATTATGGCAATTTGTATTCCTCTGGTTTCTGCATCTAATATTGGTACGATTTTGCCATTAGCTGTAATCATAGGAGCTAGTGCCAGCACAATTTCGGTTTGGATAAGTGATCACCAAGAATATTATAAAAGATCTAATAACTTACAACAAATCGAACAAAGAATTATAAATTTAGAAACTATTTGTACTCAAGAACATAATTGACCTAATTATTAATCATGTTTACTCTTTTTTATCGCAACCTTAGATTATTAATCCTCACCATAATCTTAATCTGTGTTTGGGGAGCTTCGTCCTATTTTGCCCTGCCAAGATTGGAAGACCCGGAATTGGTTAATCGGGTGGCTACAGTTAAAACTTTCTTGCCTGTAGCCAAGGCAGAAAGAATTGATGCATTAATTACCGAAAAAATCGAAGATGAATTAATCGAAATATCAGAAATTTATAGATATGAATCTACTTCTAGTACTGGCATATCAATTATTACTATTGAACTAAAA
>JBCCYD010000154.1:0-12759 GCA_039190385.1 Cyanobacteria bacterium P01_F01_bin.143
AAAAAAAACAAGTATATTAATATAAATTATGCTTTCAAACACTGAAGTGCGATCAAGATAGGATTAATATTCCTAGACTATCATCATTAGAAAATATTTCAATCTCTTTAGCATGAGAACGAATCAAAGATTCAATATCATTCGTTTTGCAATTCCCAAGACGAATCCAAATTACTTTTGGCGGGAAACCTCTAACAGAAATTAGCTCACTAAAATCTGCATCTTTAGTTACAACAATAAAATTATTATCCAGAGCATACTGCCATACAGCAAAATCTTCTTTTGTATCCAAACCCAAGTTATATAGATGATTACTATTAGGATAGAGATCTGCAAGACGATTAACTAAACGAGGAGATAAGTTTTGATCGAATAATAGTTTCATTATTTAACTATTAAAGTCTGTTTTTCTCGATCAGCAGCATAGCTAAGACAAGCTAGGATATCTTCCATTGTTAGATAGGGAAAATCTTCTAATATTTCTTCATAAGTCATTCCCGCAGCTAAATAGGATAAGACATCATAAACTGTAATTCTCATTCCCCGAATACATGGTTTACCAGCTCTTTTCCCTGGCTCGATGGTAATAATATTGCGATAGTTCATGATTTTTGTTACGGTTAGGGGCTTTTAATGGTCATAATTAACTTACTTTCTTAATCCCTACTATAAATAAAATAAAGAGCGATTGCCCGACTACCAATCAACGCGATCGCTCTTACGAAATAACTACGGAAAAACCGTAATCAAAATGAATATAAAACAAAATGTGGTTCACAAACAACCTGGATCACAAATACTCAAACCAGGTCAAAAAGTTTATCTCTATGGCGATCGCTGTAACGAAGAGATTTTTAGTATTGCGATCGCAGTTATTTCTGGAACAGAATAATTCAAACTAAGCAGAAAACTCTAATTTAATGATTCCTCTTCCCAACTTTTCAACTAACTCGGATCTGCTAGAACATCCATGTTGCTTTGCTAACTCAGCAAAACCTACCCAACCTTGTTCGGTTACCGTAACAGATCTGGTCTTTTTATTACTGTCATACTGCGTAGGTCTGCCACCATTGTAAGTAAGATTCTCTAAAGAGTTAGGATGTTTTCCTCTACCATCATGCTTTTGAGGTTTAATTTTGGCTTGTCGTTTCGATTCCAACTTTCTTAACTCTGTTTTTAATACATATTATTAAGTAAAGTTAAGCACTATCTTTTTATCACTATACATGCGTATAACATTTAGTGTCTTAACTTTAAAAGCGATCGCGCTAATTCCGGCAAGAATTTTAACTAGCGATCGCCTGTAATTTCCTAATGAAATAGGAAATTATGCTTCTAAATATAACATCAAACTCTTCCCAAGAGACTACTCTATTGTTTTTGCTCTTTCAAAGCTTGCTTAATTAGATACTGTATTTGTGCGCTGACAGGTCTACACTCCGCTTCACAATACTGCTTAAATTCCTCCAGTAATTTTTCTGGAATAGTAATATTAATTCGGGTCATTTTATCTTGTTTAGCTGACATTGTAGAGATATAAACCAATAGTTCTCTATATTAGTGTCTCCTAAATAGAGTCTCAGTTATCAAAATTTACATGTGATGTGTTTTTATGCTTACTCAGTGTGATATTGTGACAATAAAATAAGAACGATCACCAGACTTGCAATCAACGCGATCGCTCTTATCAAATAACTACGGAAAAACCGTAATCATCATGAATATAAAACAAAATGTGCTTCACAAACAACCTGGATCACAAATACTCAAACCAGGGCAAAAAGTTTACCTCTACGGCGATCGCCGTTATGAAGGAAAATTAATCCGACCATTAGAGCGAACTTATCCCCCAAAATGGACAGTAAAACTTGATATTGGGAGTTATGTCGCAGCTAATGTCACCGAGATCTTTCCCCTAGAATCACCGCACTCAAAACCAAACGAACTAGAAATTCCTTTCAGCGAAGAACCAGAAACAGCCAAGATTGCTCAACTAGAACAAAAAATTAGAATCCTCGAAAATACCATTAAACAATTAGAAGCAGAAAACCGACTCATCGAATACCGATACAACGAAGTCGAACAAGAAAATCAGCTATTACATGAAGAATTAAAAGAAGCCAAGCAAACCATTCGACGAGCCAAGAATATCTCACCGATCCTCCGCTTAAGCCATAGTCGTGTACTTAAACTCGCCCATCAAGTCTGCATGGATGTCCAAAAAACCTTTGGCGGCTGGATTTTAAGGATGGGAGACAAAGCCAGAAAATTCCGTCGTTTGGCAGATATTTGGGATCTCCTAGCTGTCGATGAATTTATCCTGAGCGAAATACTTCCCCCAGAAAAACTGATCGCTATAGATAAGATTCTCCCACCCAAAAGAAAAACTAGACCCGAACCGAGAGAAAAAGAAACCTTTCCTCTGATGCATCCGAGGGATATCATACGAAATCGCACCATGACTCTAGTTCAATCTGGTTAAAACAAACAAAAACAATGTGATATCCTTTAGGACAGCCTTCTGCCTTCTGTCTTCTGCCTTCCCCGTCAGGGACTTTAAACAATTTCTAGATCTCCATTATCAAAGTCAGGTCGATTCTCAAGAGTTGCAATGACAATTTTGCCAGCGCTTCCTGTGCCATCAGGATCAAATAATACCCTGCCATTGTTCGCATTATAAAGAAAGCGATCATTTCCATCTGTAGGAGTATTACCCAAAACAAACTGACCAGGATTAACATTGCCTGGAGTCAAACCGCCGCCAAAAGCACTTGCAGAAATCTGGATGGTATCTTGTCCCGGCTGAAAATCAGTAATCACATCATTACGATGATTGCGCTCAGTGTAAAGGAAATTATCAGCTCCCGCACCACCTGTTATGGTATCTATTCCTACCTGACCAAACAGGACATCATTTCCTGCGCCGCCGTTGAGAACATCTCGGCCTCCTCTACCCTCGATCGTATCATTACCAGATCCCCCAACTAAATCATCGACACCATTAGTTCCAATTATATTTTCTCCTTCTCCAGGATTAGGTGGTGGTGGCGGTGGTGGGGTCGAACCATCTTCTCGGATTCTTAAAACCTGATTCACGCCAACATTATTGAGCGTTTGCACTTCCCCTGATGGCCAACGAATCTCAATGCGGTCAATCCGATTATCTTGTCCTAAACCAAAATGAAGTCTTTGATCATTTTGAGCAAACACATGAATCCCACCATTTTGTTCCCGCATTTGGGTAACACCACCCGAAGTTAACCTAACTTGAGCACCGATCGCGTCACGATTAGATGTAACTCCTTCTAAATCCAGTAAAATCCAATTATTGCCATTGCCCCGATTACGAAATAATTGGGTCGGCGTTCCCAAATAGGTTTTGCGCGGAGATTTCATCGTCGTCGAACCAATAACAATATCGACTGCTCCATCATTGTTATAGTCAGCAGTTGCTAAACGCGCTCCGATATTAAAGTCGAGATGGGAAGGCCCAACCCTAAAACCGCTGGCCCCTCCTGCCATTTCCACAGTTCGGAACGTGCCATCACCTCGATTTTCATAAAGAATATTTGGCTGATTAATTGTTGTCGAAGCATTAGCAATATAAATATCAATATCTTTATCATTATCAAAATCGGCCGCCACAGCAGATTGAGATAAGGTTGGAGTATTTAAGCCGACATTTTGGCGATTAACAAATCTTCTATTATTAGAATCATAAGTCCATAATTGATCTGTAAGAGCTTTACTAGAAAGATTAGGATTAGAAAAATTAATTGGGCCAACATCTGTTACATTAGCCGTAGATTCAACGATCGCACGAAAAATTTCTGATTGATTAGAAGATAAACGCACTTGCCACGTTTGCGTACTATTATCAAATCCGATATAAATCCCCTTGCGCGATCGATTGCCCGCAATGCCATTAACACCATTACTATTACGGTTCAATACCAGACTGGGACGATTGGTATTTTCCACTTCGAGATTAATCGAAGTTGGAGTATCAGTATTAGCAAAAGCTCTCAGTTCTGCTGCGGTAGGATTTCTTCCAGAAGCGCCAATAAAGATTTGATTGGCATTAAGATTGGGTTCTTGTTCAAAAATATCGGAAATATCTAAGGCGATTTGTCCGCTGGTTCTAAAACTAAAACCAATCTGTCTGCCTCGATTGAGTAAATCAGCGACGATAATATCATTTGCTGCCTTAAAGACACTAGGAGTTTGATTAGTAAGAGCAATATCAGAACGAGTCAGAAAAAAATCGTTGTCACCATCATTATCAAAATCGGCAATAATCGAATCCCTCGCCGAAGTCCGATTAAAAAAATCGGCATTATCAGGATTGCTTGGGTCAAAAGTTAGGGGAAAATTAAACCGATTTGTAATGTTATTGAAATTGCCATTGGAAATATCAAAAACTCTGATAGGAAACTCATTAGTTCCTTGGATCACAACTTCTAGACTGCCATCGCCTGTGAGATCAGCCAGTTGGGCATAACGAGAACCGCCAGGAAGATTGAGGTTGCGCGGGGCGGCAAAAGTTCCATTAGGTCTTTGCTCAAAATATACAGTTGGGCCTCTACCATCATCTCGCTGCGCGACTAACTGAATCGCATCTAATCTGCCATCTCTATTAACATCAACCCATAAAGAAGAACGACTTCTGCCGAGATCATAGGTAATGTTGCGATCGCTTGCTTGATTGGTCAGAGTACCATTGTTATTAACAAAAAATAGATTGGCCTGCCCGACATTATTTCGCCCTAAAGCTCCGCCACCAGAGGCCAAGACATCTTGATCTCCATCATTGTCGAAGTCGATCCAGGTTGTCCCATGAATATCGCCACCCTGTCCGCGACGCCAATCTTCTTCAAAAATATTATTAAATCGACCATTACCCTGATTGATATACAAAGCAGGAAACTTACCTGTCGGATTACGAGGTGTAGGATTGTTATAGCCATGACCAGCAATCCAGAGATCTTGCCGACCGTCATTGTTATAGTCAACCCAGGCAACACTGAAAGCTTCATCTCCACGATGTCGTGACCACTCAATTCCTGAGGTATTAGTCACATTAGCGAAGGTATTGCTATTTAGTACCATTGTTCGTGTTCTTTAATAAAAGATTTTGTTAATATTTTGAAAAATTATTAATAGAGCTGATACTAATTGTTATCAGTTAATTCATATTTACTTCATAGGTATGATACCGAATATTTGTTCTCTTAGGGAATAAAAGATTAATCAAAACATTAAATTTACTTTTTAGAAAATACTTTTTATCCAATCTGTAAAGTAGCGGATAAGAAATTGGGATAAAAATGTATAAATTTAGGTTATAAAATCTTCTCTATGATTATCCCTTGAGTGATTACTGTTTTAAATGATATGCACTTAGGAATTTAGACATGTAACATTATCAAAACTGTAAAATAATACAAAATGTAAATGGTTGATAAAGAGAATAAATATACAATTATCAACTAGGGCATTTTCTCCTTCAAATGACGACTACTCATTCAAAAAATCGAGTACAACCCGAGATACCTCTTCTGGCATTTGGTTCATCATACAAATTGTGCCTTCTGCCAACTCAACTTCCTGGGCGTGAGGAATAGCTTTCGCAACAAAATGACGGTTTTCGACTTTGGCTAAACCTAAACGTTCAAACTCCTTGACATCATCCATACCCCAAAGAATCATTGTCGGACATTTAATCATGCCCAAACGCTCTTCAGCTTCTAGGCAATAATGACCTACGGCCCAAACTGCATATAAAGGATGACCAAAACCCTTGAGATCGTCTAAAACCCAACGATGATTGAGTTCCGCAGAACCGACGTATCGCGATCGCGCTTGCCATCTTTTCATCAAATGGGAACCATCTTCTTCTATTTTGAAGCCGATATCAAATAACTCAAAAAGCTTGTCTTGGCCTTCCTTTTCAAAACCTGCCACATTACCCAGAATCACTTTTTCAACGCGATCGCCATAGGCTGCGGCGACTTCGGTTGCCACAAAAGCTCCTGTATGATTACCTAAAATACTGGTTTTTTCAATGCCTAATTCATCCAAAAGAGCAATCACTGTTTTGGCATAGTCAGCAATATGATACATTCTAGGTGGTTTGTCCGAATCACCAAATCCCATCAGATCCATTGCTATAACTTGTCTATGTTCGGCAAGAATGGGCATTAACTCACGATATTCATCACTACTGCGAGGATTCATATGGAGCAAAAGTAATGGCTTGCCCTCACCACCGATGCGATAGAGAATCTGCCCATCTTCTGTATCCAAAAAAGCTCTTTTAATTTTTTTCATTGAACATTAATCATTGACCATTGAACATTAAGTATTGACCATTTTTTATACTAGTGCAGCAACTGGTCTCTTGGGTAATTGCGATCGCTGTGGTAGTTTTAAAATCTCTCTTGCTTGAGCTGGAGTTGCCACTTCGCGGTCAAGAGTATGGGCCATCTTGACAACCTTGTCTACTAATTCACCGTGGTGAGGTTTGCCAAATCGAGAATAATGATGGTCTCCTAGTCCAATTGCCACATGTCCACCGAGGGTGATAGCCCAAGATGCCACTCGCATCACATCACCATTCCAACAAAGTACTAGCCATTGATTATCTCTTGGTACTTCTGCGATGAAAGCTTGTAGCCCAGCGATAGTAGGAGCTGCCCCCGCAGGCATCACTTCCCCAGTAAACACAAATTCCCACAATGTATCTTGCGGTAAAAGTCCCATTTCTTGAAAACAACGAGCAGTTCGCATTTGGCCGACATCCCAACAAACTGAGGTCACATATACATCATGTCTTTTGAACACTTCGAGAACTGCTCGAAGATTCTCACGACTATTGACATAAACTTGGTCATAGCTACGGAACTGCTTTACGGTTGGATTCCAGAAATCTACATTAAGAGAGCCAAAATCCACTGGTGCCATATCCACTCGTAATACTGGATCATCATTTACTGCCAAGATATGCTTCACCCGATCTTCAATCTGGTTTTGGGTGATATAGCCAAGAGTTGGATGGATTAACAAATCCGTTTGTTCACGAATTCCTTGGATCACTTCCAGATAAAGTTCCACATCATTGCGAGGTTTCCCTGTCTCGGGATCTCTTCCATGCCAATGAAAGATTGATGCTCCCGCTTCCCAAGCACGAACAGCTTCTCTGATAATTTCCTTGGGGCTGTAAGGCAATGCAGGATTGGGATTGTCTCCCCTCATAGCTATTTCGTTACAGCGGCATTCGATAATAAGTGGTAATTCTTTGTTCATTTGCTTTCTCCGAGTTAATTATCTAGAAAATTTTTGACTATTTGAGCAATTTCTCCTGGCATTTGATTGAGCATCCACAGCGTTCCGCCTTTTAATTCTATCTTTTTACTATTGGCGATCGCCTGTGAAAGCCAATGTTGATTTTCTGGCTTAGCTAAACCAGCTTTGGCTAATGGCTCCAAACCCTTTTCCCCAGCGAGAATTAGAGTGGGACATTGAATCAGACGAAATCTTGATGACGCGATCGCACAATAGTTAGCCACTGCCAAACCAGTGTAGATAGTAGAACCAAAGCATTTTAAATCTTCGATTACACAACGATGATTTAGCTCACCATTACCCACATAATTAACCCGAGCGAGCCATCTTTGCATGAGGTGGGAACCATCTTCTTGGATGTGGAAACCTTGCTTATATCTCAGGGCAATCTTGTCCGTCTCTTCTTTGTCAAATCCATGAACATTACAAAGAATCAAGTTGCTAACTCTTTCGGGATAAGCTGCGGCGACTTCTCCTGCGATATAACCACCCGTAAGACTGCCGAGGATACTGCTGGTTTGAATTCCCAAATGATCCCAAAGTGCAAGTACAGTTTTGGCATAGTCAGCAACCGAATATATTCTCGGGGGCTTATCCGAATCACCTAACCCCATGAGATCCATTGCAATGACCAATCGATCTTGAGCCAAAATTGGCATAATCTCACGAAATTCATCACTACTGCGGGGAGTCATATGCAACAGCAGCAAAGGTTCGCCCTTACCAGCTATGCGATAAAGAATCTGTCCATCTTCCGTATCTAAAAATGCTCTTTTCACAATTTGAGTCATCTTAACCACGAGCAACTAACAATTAGCGATTAGCAATTAGCAATTAGCAATTAGCCCTTTTTCCGTTCTTCTTTAATTAAAGTTCTTTGATAAATTTCGCCATTTTTGAACCAATGCCAGGTACGAGCACGATGGTTATTACAAGAACTAAGATGAATCATTTCGTAGATATAGGCATCGGCAATATCTTTGTAACTAAAATAAAGGATTATTATATTATTATCCGCTTCCCAAGCTTTCCCCTCAATGCGTTCCGTATCAAACAATAGAGTCTTGTCTTTATACATTCCTGGAAACTGATATTCTTGGTATTTGCCATCAGCCCAAGTATAGCGATTGGTTTGGAAGTAGGGATAATCGGCATTTTCTGGGAACTCACAAGTTAGATGGGATTTGTTGGTATCGAGGATCTTACCTTCATTGTCAACCGTTGTATAAGTACCAATCCAGTCACCTGCATGTCGGACGAGCGCGGGCATTTCATCTCTAATATTAGACATGGGAATTCCTCCAAATGCTTGTTTGCAATAAGTTTACGTCAAATCTTGGGTAATTTCCGTTAAATCTTAACTATTATGAAATATTTTATTTTGACTTTATCCCAATGCACACTGCATAAAATATTTTATGTTGATCATAATTATTTATACATCTTATATTCATTTCAACAATATTCAAGCAAATGAGGAGATAATTTATGAATTGGTTTATAAAGTTATTAACTTCTAAGAAAATCGCCATTATTGCACTTGTCGTTACCTGTACAGGTATTTTTCAAGCATGTTCGTCTTCTTCAAATGACGTAAAAAACAAGTCAAATTCTAGTTCTTCATCTTCTATCGCAAACGCCGGAGAGAATATATCAATATCTTTGCAACAACCAGATTCATCTAATCTTCGGAACATCTTTATTGAATCTAAAAAGGTAGGTCTTTTTGAAATTGGTGATTTAATTCATTCTGTGGATATTCCATCTGGATTCGGCATCTCGGATGCATCTTCAGAACGCCCAACAGAGGAAGGAATCACAAATGAACCTTTATCTATTCTTAGTTATCAGGATACTGAAATTTATGAGATTTTATGGGATTATGATATAGAAACAGAAAATTTTGTCCCCAAAGTTGGTGAGATTAGAGTTACTTCTAATATTCCTCAAACCATTGACCAAATTAAGGTAGGCTCAACACTAACTGATTTAGGGAAAGTGTATCCATTAGAACTTTGGTATTCATATGTTGGGGATATGTTTGTTGCAACTACTGATGAATTTCAGGACGTACAATTTTTGCTAGACCCTGCTGGATATGTTGGAACAAAAGAATTATTTGCAGACGACATAGTCTTTTTGGAGTTTTCCGACTTTAATTCCGATACGAAAGTCAATAAAATTCGTATTTATTAACTTCTAAGTTACATTTCAGAATAACTAGGGTTTGATGTTGCAGGATCTTGCTTTCAACTATTTTTAAGTGTTAGTTAGAACAAAATCTGTGGCATCTAAATCTGCAACATTATTATTAGAGATCGCACTACTGACAAAATCTTAAACAACAAGACTTAGTTTGGTACGACAATAATTTTGCCCATAACACCGCGCTTTTCTATCGTTAATAATGCTCTAGCAACTCCTTCTAGTCCTACTACTTGATCGATCGCTGGTTGAATTTTCCCCTCGGCGACTGCTGGCAAAACCAGATCTCTAAACGTGACTAAACTTGAGTGGTAATCTTCGTTATACCAAAGGGCAATCCCATAAAGTTTGACATTACGCCCAATAATTTTAATCAGAGGAATAGTTGCCTCTATGCCGGTAACGTAACCATAGGAAACAATGCGACCATGATTTGCGATCGCGTCTAGACAATGGGGCAAGGTTACTTTTCCTCCCCCATCTAAGGCCACATTCACCCCTGCATCTTTGGTAATTCTCCTAATCTCGGCAACGACATCGGTTTTACTATAATCAAATGCCTCTGCTGCACCAAGCTCCTGCAAGCGCTCTACTTTGGCTGCACTGCCCGCAGTCGCGATCGCCTTAGCACCTAAAAGCTTCACTAGTTGAATTGCTGCTGTTCCCACACCACCACTACCTGGATGGATCAAAACCCATTCTCCAGGCTGGACTTTTGCTTTTTGAACAAGTGCCATACTTGCTGTCAAATAGGCGATCGGTAAACTAGCTGCGACTTCAAAAGATATGCGATCGCTCAGGATTACGAGTTCATCAGCAGGCGCGATCGCATATTCCGCAAAACCACCACCAACATGCCCTACTACTCGCATTCCAGGTGCAAATTCTGTGACGCCATCACCCACTGCATCAACTATTCCCGCTGCTTCCTGACCAAGAATATGGGGTAATCCCCGATGACCATATCCTTTATATTTGCCATAGGTTGACTGTAAATCCGAGTTATTCATCCCCGCAGCTTTCACCAGGATCCTTACTTCCCCCGCACCTGGGTTTATCATTTCTACATCATCAATCTGCACATCAGTAGGATTGCCATATTCGTGAATTCTTGCTGCTTTCATGGGAAGTCTTATCTTAATTAATTCAAAATATATTAGTTTAAGTTAATCTTGTCTGACAAATGGCACTAAATGCAGCATGTAATCTCTTTTCCCGATTGGGACACCAGCCATGCGAAGAATGTCGTAAGTTGTAACTAGATGAAAGTAAAAATTGGGAATCAAAAACTCATGCACATAAGCGCTACCAGATAGTTCAAGATGCTGCCCCTGACCTAATTCAATACGTGTAGATTTATCTAGCTTTTCGTCTCCAATGTTTATGCTTACCAGAAGTTCTTTGGTATTTGATATATGTTTAGAGGCTTGCTTGATAGATGAAACATTTTTGTCTAAATTATTTGCCGGTTTGCCGTCACACCATAGAGCAAAGTTACGTGGTTGATTGCAAGTGAAAGCAATCTGTGTACCCAAGGGAAGCATGTCTGATATCAGACGCTTGTTCAGGAAAGAATCGTCGTCAAAATGATTTTGAGCCAACTTTAGGAGATGCTCAAGAGTTGCTAAGCGGCTTTGGAAGAGGTTTTGGATGAAATCAATTTTTTGACTTGGCATTTGGTAATCTCTCAAGAATTAATTGAATTTAAAACTCATGCTCTTTAACAATGAATGCTGAAGACTTTGAATGATCGATAAAAGTTCCTTCATCCTCTAACAGGGCAGCGCTTAATTTTTGACCCTCCGGGGAACTCATTGCCTCCATGAGATCTTCTTCTGAATCAAACCAGACTTCTGCGACGCCATCGTATTCAGGCAACATTCCTCTCGACGTTCTCATACCTTCATTTAAAGGAGTATCTACAGTATGGGATTGGACATATTTCTTAGCTCTCATGGCGATCAGGCAAAGCCTGGCACTTCGTGATCGCATTCTTCATAAAAAAAGGTCCATGTTGATTCAACCAATAATCTTGAAACTCCTCACGAGTAATGTTTGGGTGACGGCATAAACACATAATTAGTTTGATCATTTTTATCTACTCCTGATTGGATATCGCGATCGCCTAAAGAATCAATTACATTTTTATTCTACTTTTTGCGCACTCAGAAGTAACGAACCTGCTTCACAGTAAGCTCGATAAATATCGTAATCGGGAAAGTAGGTCGATGGCTTAAATTCACTAGGAGAAGTTTGGATCGGTAGAGGAACAGAGCGAGAAACTATATTTGTCCAACCTGCGGAAGACAGTAGATTATTCCAATCTGTTATAGATAGATTGTGTGCTGTTATTGATAGTGCGTCGACCCAATACTTTGAGGCTGGATTGCCCTGGTAGAGATCAATTACAAGACCAAGTCTGCCTTGAGGGAGAGATATCCGAAACCAATCTTTGAGTGTTTCGAGAGGTTGGGGAGTATAGTAGATAGCTTCGACAGAGACGATATGTGAGAACTTGTTGCTCTCGAAGGGGGTGTTAGAGATATCCGCCGTCAAGAATTCCAAATGCGGTAGCGTACATCTTGAAGACGCGATCGCGATCATTTCAGCTGACAAATCTATGCCAATTCCCTGGGCAATGCGTGAGCCGATAAGATCGTTGAGAATCCATCCAATGCCGCAGCCAGCATCAAGAACTACAGAGTTATCCGCGATCGCTAAATTGTCTAGTAAATGTTCGGTTGCGTAGCGATGACCAGCGGCCATTTTGTCACCTCGCCCTGTTTTGGCCCACTGATCGAATTCGGTAGAGATATCACGTTTAGTTGAGAATGTATTTTGCATAGATGTCATATTGTTAGGTCGGTTCAGAAAATAAGAGTATCATGTGCTACTTCTAGCCATCCATTTATCGCATCTTTGAGATTTCTTTCTAGTTCTTCGATTGTGTCTCCTTCGGTGATACATCCTGGTAAAGCTGGAACTTCTGCCCAATAACCGCCTTCCTCTGTTGGATGAATAATCGCTTTTATTTTCATCGGTAGGTAGTTTTTAATCTCCTATTTTACTTTGAAATTATTCAATTATCTCTCTTCTGTCACTCTAGGCATAGGAGCAGTAAAACTCATCCCAAAAATAGACTAAATATCTTAAGCAATCAAACCAATTCATTTTAGTAATAAGCTTAGGAAAACCCAATGAAAGTTGAGG
>JBCCYD010000155.1:0-12709 GCA_039190385.1 Cyanobacteria bacterium P01_F01_bin.143
TGATAATTCCTACTATAAGAAATAAAATATTTGAGTCTATTTTTTTCATTGCTCTTTTACCTGATATTATCCAAATGGTAGTTATGACTAATATAAATAGTGCCGATAAAATAAGATTTTAAAAAATTGTTACCAAAAGAATTCAACCAAATTATCAGATATTAAACTTATTTCACACAACTTTAGACCGTCTTTTAATGTACTCGGAACATTTCCATAAAGAAGTGGATTTCTTCTTAGATAATAATTGAATTTTTTCTGTTCGTAAAAACCCATGTATATCTCGCCAGACAAATAATTTTGAAGCTGTTCAATCTCAAGCTCCCAAAGCACTACGTCATCTTCGGTCAAAGCTAAATATTCATCCTCATAGTTACGCCAGTTATATATTTTTCTAAATATTTCAAAACTTTCTGGCTGATCTTTATACGCAAAATCAAGAGCTTTCCCAATTATAAATAAATCGCCTGGCCAAAGTTGAATTAGTGTTCCATCACGATGACCACATTTATACATTCCTTGAAGATTTTTTCGCCACTCTTCTGCAACTTGCTTTAGTTTGTCAGTTGAACGAAACTTATACTTTTTTCTATACGTAGAATAAAAAGCCCAATCACCTTCTAGTAACGGCTCTCTATTAGAACAATTACATTTTATTTCACACCATCTACCCATCACTTAGGATATCTTACAAAACTTTCTAGACTTTGCGAATAAACATCTTTTTACCTTGTTGCATTTGCGATAGAGCATGCATTCTTTCTCTGAAAATAGCGATTCCCTCTTCATTTGGTTGAGTTTTTTGCCAAACTTCCCGAGACATCAAGCGATCGCGCCAAGATAAAAGATTAGGATATTTCTCTAAACTAATTCCCAACTTATTAATCAAAATAACTCCATTACCACCAACAATATCTCCCACACTAAAGCGATCGCCACCAAAATACTTATCATCACCTAATAGCTCTGAAAATATTTTTAAAACCCTAGCCAATTGTCTTTTAGATTTGACTAACTTACGAGACTTTTCTGGCTCAACAATAATAGGAAATAACTGAGGAATTAACTTATGCTCACTCAGCATTTGGACCATTCTCATTTTTCCTAATTGCTCAGGATCTTTTGGTAAAAATGAAGGATCGGGATATTTAGATTCTAAGTAATCAATAATGGCCAAGGATTCTAGAATACGTAATCCATTATCGACAACAACAGGAACTTGATGAAAAGGATTTAATTTTAAAAAATCTGGTTTAAACTGTTCTCCATCTAAATCAATAATTATTGATTCAAAAGGAATCTCTTTTTCTAATAATGTAATCCACACTCTCCTAGCCATGGGAGACAATGGATGATGATATAGTTTCAACATTAATGAGTAATGAGTAATGAGTAAGAAGTAATGAGTAAGAAATAATAAATAATAAGTAATAAGCCAACATTTTCTTGTTACTTAATTTACAGTTTGTCCAATTTTTGGTTCTTCTCCAGCCAAGAGCCGTTGAATATTACTCCGATGACGGAAGATTACATATCCTCCCGCTAAAGCCGCGAAAATAATATAGGGCACAGAACCATCAACAAAGATAGCTAATAAATTAAGAGTGATCGCGCCGACAATAGAACTGAGAGATACAATCCGAGAAATTGCGATCGTCACGCCAAAAGCCGCCAGTGTGCCTAAAGCTAATATCGGATTCATCACAAACACAACTCCTAAACTTGTCGCAACCGACTTTCCACCCGTAAAATTTAGCCAAACCGATTTACTATGACCGAAAATCGCAGCTAATGCTGTCGCGACAATTAGCCATAATTCCCATAACTCCCAATTTGCGGGTAGTAATGCGGGAGTTATGTATAAAGGAGCATATAAATAAATTAGTTTGACAAGAAGTACCGCGATCGCGCCTTTGAGCATATCGATTAACAGTACCGCGATCGCAGATTTTTTCCCAATAGTTCTCAGAACATTGGTCGCCCCAGTAGAACCAGAACCATGTTCGCGAATATCAATTCCCGCCAGAGATTTCCCCAAGATATAGCCAGTAGGAATTGAACCCAACAAGTACGCGATCGCAACTAACAACAAACTAATAACAATAGATATAACCATTAATACCTTTTACCTCTTATCTCTTACCTTTTACCTAACCCATTAGCAATTAGCCATTAGCAATTAGCCATTAGCAATTTAATAAAGATAACCTGTAGTTTTAGACTGCGACTCCGCCGTAAAAGCCAACCAAAGAGGAAACTTTAATAAAGTAAGATTAACCAACTCTTCAGTTTCATCAATTATGATGAACGGTAACAATTTTTCTTGTAATAAGCGTTCAGCTCTTTGGACTAAAACATCCGCAGATTCAAATAGAACCACACCTAGACTAGAACCAAAATCACCACGAGAAATTCCCAGACAATCTTGTAAACCCCTGCGCCATTCACCCAATTTTTCGGGAGTATCTACCAAGACTAATATTCTACAGCGATCGCGATATAAACGATGCAACACAGAAATAACCGCCGCAGTCACTAAAATATTTTGCAGCCGTGAACCCACACCTTTAATTGCGCCTCGTCCACCTTTAACAAAAAACCAATCTTTGACTCTTTCTTCGTGAATTGGCTCGAAAGTACGGCGCAATTGCCAAGGAGGGCCATAATAATCGGGACTAGTGCGATATTGCTCCAATATTTGACGAATTTTCCTCTCCTGCTCCGCAAATGCCTGTTCTGTGAACTGGGGTTGAGAATCTCTGGAGCCTCTTCTTGAAGATTGACTTGGTGATCTCCTATCTCTAGATCCTCTAGTATCTCTGTCTCTAGAAGTTCTAGATTCTCTATCTCTAGGATCTCGAACAGCTCGATTATCTCTAACTTCTCGCGAAGGTGCGGGCGGTTCTTTCCTCCCTAATTCTAATTGTTCTGCTGCGGTTACCAAATCCTGTAAACTACCGACCAAATATTCTTTAAAGCCTTGAGTTCTCACAGCCAAATCTTGAGACACTCCCGCAAAATTTGTCCGCATTTCCTGGTTAATCCTTTCCCGCCGACGTTCTAATTTTTCAATATCGATTAGGATATTATTTTTGCGTTCCCTTAATTCCGCCATGCCCTCTTCGACCATTTGGCCTAAAGTTTTTTGCAGATCCTTAACTTGCAAGGACATTGCTTCTTCTTTGCGTATTTCTAGAAGTCGAATTTCTTCGATGAGGGTGGCTTTTTGTTGTTGCAAATCTGCTATTTGAGAAGTTAATTCTCCAGTCTTTTCCTCAGTTGCTGAAGATTGAGCAGTATTTTCTGATTCATCTAGCCAAGTATCCGTAAATAATTCCGTTTTCTCTTGGGTCGGGAGAACTGGTTCTGCGATCAATTCTGGCTCAGTGGGCTCTGGTTGAGAAGATTCTAAGTTTACTTCCAAACTCGGTTCAGAATCTATGACTGAACTTTCATTATTAATTGGTTCGACTGCTACTTCAGGAATATCTGTAATCTCTTCTATTACTGAACTATCTATAATATTTTCTTCATCATCTTCCCAAATATCAGGCGATTCTGATGTAAATTGAGCTTTTGCTACAGTCTCATCTGAATTATCAGCAACATCTGATGATTCAAGACTGGCAAGCTCTTGGATGGGTTCTGATTCAGGAATTGGGGGTATTTCAGAATTCATAGATAGATAAAACTTGAAAATTTACTGATTATTTAAAATGCAGAAAAAACTGTCACTTGTAAATAATCTACTGATATCAAACAAGTTCCCATTGTAGATGAAGAACTCAGCAACTATGAGGGTATGGTCAATAAACTTAAAGGAGAAGTCTTCAAGCATTGACCATTAACTATTGACCATTGACCATTGACCATTAGCCATTAGCCATTTTGCTGAGGACAATATTTTTCTAAACAACTCTGTAAGGTTTTAGGATCGAAGATAATTGGTAAGAAATGGATACTGTTTATTTCTCGAAAATAAAACAGAATTGGGACAGGTTGCCAAAAAATCTGCCAATTAGACCATTCTTGATAAGGAAAACTCCGAATTTGCTTTCCTGAGTAATAGACATCTAAAGCATTTTGGGTGAATTTTAAGCGAATCGAGATCGTCTGAAACATTAAAAATAAACCAAAAACTGAAATGCCGATCGCAAGCCAAAGATTAACAGCTAGTAAGGGAAGAGAGAATACAACTAGGAAGATGGGGATGCGATAACTTGGTTTTAATTCGACAACTGCGATCGCAGAGTCAACCGTTTCTACTTCTGTAATCATGATGAATATCTAATAGGTCTATGTAATAGTAATAAGGTTACTACAATCCTACTAGAAGAAGTTAGAAGTAAATGCCCTGACTTTTGAAAGTGGTATCTATCCCACAGCAAAATCTGTGTACTGAACGCATCATTGGCGGATCAAAACCTAAAACTATATTTTGTTTGGATATTCCTCTCTCAGCTAGTTTATTCGCAATTCCGGCTTCGGTTCCATCTTGTTGAACCCAAATTTTGTCGTCAATAATATCGACATGGAGAACCACGCCATAAACACGCTTAGAACCACGCCATCCAACATAAACTAATTGATAGCGATCGCTTTTGAGATCAAAGATAGTTTCTGCTGTAATCCGTTTATCCCATACTAGTTCGGCATGCTCGTTCATAATTGCTTGAATATGCTGCCGATAATTCTCTAGGTTAGCCATTTTTCAATAATCTCCTGATCGATAACAATCGCTAAGATTTAGTACTAAAAAAGTTAGGCGCTGGCAACTCCAGATTATCTTGAAGAATCATTGCTAATACTTCTTGAGCATTTTTTAAAGCTTCCTCATAATTCTCTCCATGAGTTACTGGCTGATAATAATCTGTAAACTCTGGAATGGAAACAACATAACATTGGTCTTCTTCTGACCATTGAATGAGAATACTATACAGTGATTTCATGATTGAGCCTCTTTGATATCTTTCAATAACTGTGTAACTTCTTGTTCCTGATAGCGTTTAGCATCTAATTCATCTTTTCCAGATAAAACTATTTTGCGATTAATTAAGAGTCTCAAATCTTAGCTTTGGGAATCCATTTTAAAAAGCACCTATTATTATCCTGTTTGATCATATTGGCACCCAATCGATAATAAAAATTCAGCCCACGAGTATTCCTACTATCGGCGTTCCAAGCCAGATGAGTGCAATTATGTTCTTGAGCAATTTCCGCTAGACGCATCATTAATAATGTTCCAGCACCTTGACTTCTTGCTTCTTGATCAACATAGAGATCATCTAGCCAAATACTAGGTTGTCCAGCAAAGGATGAATAGCGAAATCCATACAAAGCAAATCCCACTGAGGATTTTCCATTCTGAGCAAATAAGACATAGGCAAAGGGAATCTTCCCAAAAAAAGTATCTCTTATCTTATCTTCAGATACTTTTAGTTCACCAGCAAAAGCTCCAACACTACGATCAAATTCTGATTTCTTCTGAATAAAAGAGAAAATTAGAGATATATCGTCAACAGTAGCAGATCGAACTTTCATTGAACTATTTTAACTCTCTTCCAAAATAGAGATTAATTTCACATAATCAACTGTAACTTCTAATTGCTGATCTTCTGACCAAGTAAAATAACGAATTTTTTTTCCACTAGGCATTGCTAAGGTTTGAAAATCTTGAGTTTGTTCTGGATTACGGAAAATTTTCTTATCGAGCAAAACTAAAGTATCAATAGGAGAAATCAGAATTTGTGGCTTTGTGCGATCGCCAGCAACTAAACTCGACAGATGCGGCTCTTGATATTCCCTCAAATATACAGGAACCAGTCTTTTATAAAGAGGATGAGTCAGAATTGCCGTCGTTTCAGGAGCAAAATTCTCTTGAATAAATTCAATTGGCTCAATAAATTTGGCATCAAAAGTCCTAATTTCTCGCGCCGTAGGAACTCCCACAGGGCCAAAAACAAAGAACAATCCATTCAAACCAACAATTATCGCAGTAACCAAAGCCCATCTCTGCCGTTTTCCTGGGAAGATATGTTCGCTAAAACTGACGATCGCGAGTGCTGCGAGCAGAATAAATCCTGGCATAATTGTCATCGCTTGAGCTTTGCGACGCAGATGAACCAACAGAAAAAACAGCAACCCAGGCAATATAGAAAATGCAATTACATTATTACCCCAATTTTTGCGACAACTTTTGAACCAGTTTGGTCTTTTAACCGAAATCGCCCATAACAAAGGAATAATTGCCAAACCAACAGTCCGCAAAATTGCTTTCAGTAGCAACAAGACATTATCCAGGAATTTAATTAGAGAATCAGCATCTTGCCTTTCGGTATGCAAGGGCACCCAACCCCAGATGATTGACCAATAACTATCCCAACCTCCAGAGCTAATAATTAGAGGAGTCATCCATAACGCGATCGCTATTAGCCCCATAATCACCGCAATTACCACATCTATCCAATTAAACTTCCGCTTTCTGAGTCCCACAAAAGTCGCTACTAAAGCTGCAGGCAAAAGGAAAAATGGTGTACTTGGCCGAATTCCCCCAGCTAAACCCATCAAAATTCCTAAACTAAATAAAGCTTTTTTCTCTCCTAAACCTGTTCGATAGGCAGCATAGTCAATCAACACTACCCAAGCAAACTCAATCATATGGGATAGGGCCATTTCCCCGTTAAACCAAATCAGAGGACTAGTCAACATTAATAAAGCAGCAGTCCAACCAACTCGCGAATTAAACCAACTTGTACCAATAAGGTATAAAACCGCAGCTGCAACACCAGAGGCCACCACATTGACCATCACTAAACTAGCTGTTGGATTATGGAGAAATAGATTAAAAAAGCGAGCAAAACCAATAAAAATCACAAACATGCCTGGCATTTGGGGCTGTGCCAAGCGCATATCAAAATGTTCGACTGCTAAAGCAAAATTACCGCCATCACCCCAGACAATTTGACCTTGAAACGGTAGACGGGTGATAATGCCAAGACAAAAAAGCGCGATCGCAGGAACTAACCAAGAATGATTTGTTTTAGATTGTTCCTTTTCAATGAATTTTGTCAATTTTCCAACTCTAAATGATGCTATTCACTACTCCTAGATCAGGGCGTAACTTTTCTGCCTTTCTTAGATAACGGTGGGTCATTGCCGATTGTGGAAAGGGACTATTGACCTGGATCAGAATTCTAATACAGCGTTCTAAACTTCCTGAAACATGCATTTGCTGTAAATCGAGCAGTGGTACTAAATTCCACTTAGGGCGTTTTCTCGCGATCGCAGCAGGAAAAATCGCATCAAGATCCGCAGTCGCAGAAAAGAACACACAAACTATATCTTCCGCTTTAAATTGATTATGCTTCTCAATTTCGTCGAGTAATTCCGTAACGCCTTTTGTTATTGCTTTTACGCTATTTTCTTCAACCGTAGTCGCCCCGCGAATTCCTCGCACTTTCCACTCCACAATGATCGCCTCCGCTAATATTAATGAGAAAATTAATAGTAAAAATATCGAATCTATTTTTGATAATTGCAGGAGACTTTGGTTCGGAAAACCAATTCCTCCCCGTTTATTCTGACTTCAATCGGGATAAATGCCAAGAATTTAAGGTCGATATAACCATAATGGTTGACCAGAAGTCGTGACTTCAAACTCTAGCCAATTGATTGCCGAGCCAACACGAGCAGCTTGGCTTCTTCCTGGGATAAGTTTGTTAACCAAAGACTTGGGTTCTTCGATGGTAAAGCATTCGGCTTTTTCTGGATCTAATCCCGCTAATTCTGCTGCCCAGACCCGAGCATCTTCTTCTGTGCCCAAACGATCTACGACACCTAATTCTACAGCCTGTTCCCCGGTAAAGATTCTGCCATCGGCAAAGGTTCTGACTATTGCTTCATCAAGACCACGTCCTTCAGCAACAGTCTTGACGAATTGTCCATAACTCACATCAATTAATTCCTGGAGAATCTGTTCTTCTTCGGTGGTGAGTTCGCGATCAAAAGACAAAATATCTTTGTAAGGCCCAGATTTGATTGTTTTAAAGGAAATGCCAATCTTCTCTAGTAAACGTTCTAAATTATTACCACGTAAAATAACCCCAATACTTCCGGTAATTGTGCCAGGATTAGCTACGATATGCTTTGCTCCCACACCGATATAAACTCCTCCCGATGCTGATATATTGCCAAAACTAGCAACAACTTTGACCTCTTTTTCCTTTTGGAGCCGTTGTAGAGCAGCATAAATTTCTTGGGAATCGCCTACTGTTCCACCAGGCGAGTCGATTCGTAATAAGAGTGCAGGAAATTTCTTTTCTTCTACAGTTTTCAGAGCTTTGAGAACTCTTTTGCGAGTTTCAGATGCGATCGCACCTGTGATTTCAATTTTCGCTATTTGTTTTTTGGTTCTCTTTTTAAACGGCCAGATCATTTAATATTTACTAAAATAAGTTTTTAAAAGTCGAGTTGTCAGTACTCCACAGTCTAGATTAACACGGCTACTGATCCCTCGTTTCTTCTTAAGATTACAGTGAAGTAGCGATCGCGCTATTAGTTGATTTTAGCTATTGTTTAGTGATTGATTGTACTACTTATGCTGATTCCTCATTTCTTCTGTTGTCCTTGGCTATCGAGCATTTTCCCTTAATAAAGCTTTACAATTACCAGAAAAGCCAAATCACTATAAAAATTATCAATCTTTAGCCCGATACTATATGCAAATTACAACTATTGAACCATTAATCGCGAAAATCTTGCCCCAAGCAGTGGTGACCCATAAAACAGAAGATGTTTGGCAAATTGAGCATCAGGAAATGAAAATACTGGTGGTTTTGTCTGAGGATCAATCTTGGTTAAGAATTTTGACAGCTATTGCCCCGATACAGGAAGTACAACCCCTACTCATGCCCATACTCGAAGCCAATTTTGAGACTACAGGCGAAATTCGTTACGCTTTAGCAGAAAATGTTCTCTGGGCTGTGTTCCATCATCGTCTTGGAAGTTTGATTGAAGATGATTTTTGTCATGCGATTTCTTCTCTGGTATCTTTGGCAGAACAAGGTCTATCCGGACTATTTAAACAATTGATGGAAAAAAGGATATTAGCTATTATCAAAGCTTCCAAACTTCAGGGTCAGACAAAAACAAGTACCTATCAAACTTTGGAGCGGTTTTATCAAGAAGGAATGCTCGGTGGCATGGAGCAAACTTCTGAAGAAAGAGCTAAGTTTCTATCTGCTTGGAAATATCAGTTAGATCGACTTTGGGACGAAAAGATTGAAAACTAAGATGGATACAACAAATCAACTATTAATTCCCAAAATGGGCTGTGGAACTTGGGCTTGGGGAAATCGCTTGCTTTGGGGTTATGACGAATCAATGGATAGCAAGCTCCAAGAGGTTTTCAATCTCTGTGTTAGTAATGGAGTGACTCTATTTGATACAGGAGATTCCTACGGCACAGGAAAATTAAACGGACGTAGCGAAATGCTTCTGGGTAAGTTTGCTAGTGAATATACAGGAGCTAACAAAGAAAATATTTGTCTAGCAACCAAGCTGGCTCCCTATCCTTGGCGACTAACTCGTAAAGCTATGTTCAATGCGGGTCAGGCTTCGGCTCAAAGATTTGGCAAAAATATCGATTTGGTGCAGATGCATTGGTCAACGGGTAATTATTTTCCGCTGCAAGAATGGCAACTGTTAGATGGTTTGGGAGATCTTGCCGAGCAGGGATTAGTCAAAGCTGTGGGCTTGTCGAACTATGGCCCGAAAAGACTAAGGAAAGTTTATCAAAGGTTTCGCGATCGCGGCATCTCCATTGCCACCTTGCAAGTTCAATATTCTCTGCTTTCAACCTATCCTGTGATTGAATTAGGTTTAAAAGATGTTTGTGATGAGTTGGGAATTAAACTTATTGCCTATAGTCCTTTAGCCTTGGGACTTTTAACAGGAAAATATTCAGTTAAAGAGAATTTGCCCCCAGGACTTCGCGGTTGGGTCTGTAAACAAATTTTGCCAGGAGCGCGATCACTTTTAGACTGTTTGGACGCGATCGCTAAATCTCGCAATAAAACCATGTCTCAAGTCGCTATCAATTGGTGTATTAGTAAGGGGACAATCCCGATTCCTGGGGCCAAAAACCCTGAACAGGCTAAAAATAATATTGGCGCGATCGCCTGGCAATTAGATGCCGGAGAAGTTATTGAATTAGACAAAGCAGCAGCCAAAGTCAAAAAACCAATGGTACAAAATATCTTTCAAACCAAGTAGAACTCGTTAATATATAACCAAGTTAAAGATTTAAACGCAATAAGTACCTAAACAAAATTTTGGGGGGCAAATATTACCCCCCAGTACAATATTTAATTTCCCACAAAAAACTCAAGCAAAGAAATATGTGGGAAACAATTAGCAATTAGCCATTAGCAATTAGCAAACTAAGCATCATCAAGAGCAACGATACCAGGTAATACTTTACCTTCAAGAAGCTCTAAACTAGCACCGCCACCAGTAGAAATATGGCTCATTTTCTCAGCAACACCAACTTTTTCTACCGCAGCAACTGAATCACCACCACCGATTATAGTGATAGCATCAGGTTTACCAGCTAGAGTATTCGCGATCGCTTCAGTACCAACAGCAAATTTATCGAATTCGAAAACGCCCATAGGCCCATTCCAAATTACGGCATTGCAGCTAGCCAAAGCATCTTGGAAAACTTTCACAGAATCAGGGCCAATATCTAATCCCATCCAACCATCAGGAATCGCATCAATGCTGACAGTTTTCGCGTTAGCATCAGGAGCAAAATTATCTGCTACGACAACATCGGTAGGCAACAATAGCTCTACACCCTGAGCTTTAGCTTTAGCTTCTAAAGTTTTTGCCAGTTCTAGTTTGTCTTCCTCGACAAGAGATTTACCAACGCTCAAACCTCTAGCTTTGTAGAAAGTGAAGATCATACCGCCGCCAATTAGCAACTTATCGCATTTATCAAGCAAAGTTTCGATAACACCGATTTTACTAGATACTTTAGAACCACCAATAATTGCTGCTAAAGGACGTTTGGGGTTGTCTACTGCATTTTGTAAGAACTCTAATTCTTTTTCGATTAGGTAACCAGCAACAGAAGGACTTAAATATTTGGTTACCCCTTCAGTAGAAGCATGGGCGCGGTGAGCAGTACCAAATGCTTCATTGACATAAACATCGGCGTTGGAGGCTAAAGCTTTAGCAAATTCAGGATCATTTTTAGTTTCTTCCGCGTGAAAACGAAGGTTTTCTAGGAGAATTACCTGACCATTGCTCATGCCATTAACAGTTGCCGTAACTGCATCACCGACGCAATCATCACATTTAGTAACTTCTTGACCTAAAAGTTCAGAAAGACGTGCTGCTACAGGAGTTAGACGAAGTTCTTCTTTCACTTCACCTTTGGGACGACCCATGTGGCTACAAAGAATGACTTTAGCTCCCTTGCCAGTCAAATCTTTGATAGTAGGCAGTGCAGCACGAATCCGAGTATCATCGGAAATACTTCTATCGTCATTTAGAGGCACATTAAAATCTGCTCTAACTAAAACTTTTTTTCCTGCTACATCAGCTTCTGTCAAGCTAGCAACGGTTCTCTTTGACATTTTTTAATAGCCTCCTGTTATGTCTGAATAAATTAATAAATTATTAAAATTAAAGTGCTAGTACAAAAATCGAGCACAATCCCAAATTCGCAACAAAAATTAAAATATGGGCATAGCAATAATCTACCAGAGGTTATGACACAAAGGAAGCACAGCTTTGCTAAATTTTCAAAGAAATGTTACTTATTAGAAGCTAAGATATTTGACCTACAAGACTTCCAGCAATTCTAGGTTAAACCAAATATTCGGAGTAGGAACATAAAATTTGACGAGAGCATAATCGCCATCGATCTCTAAAATTTCGCCTTTGCTCTCAAAAATATAGTCAGGAAAACGATTATCACTAGCTGTCGCTTCGATACTTTCGGCTAGTTTTTCTTTTACCGCGCGAACTAATGTGCCTTTTTTAATTTTGCCTGCCATAGAATTTACTAGATATTTACCTTCTCGTAGATTGTGCCATATTTAATCTTGATCTTGAGGAGCAAAACCAAAAAACATGCTTGAAAAATTAGGAAAAATAGAATTTAAAGGAAAAGTTAAAAAAGATGAAGATATTAGTGCGATTGTCGCTTTCGGTGATTTTCTCGCGATCGCGTCTGATGAAAGCAAAAGAAAAATTCAGATTCTGGAGAAAAAAACACCCGACTCCTATGAAGTCAGAGAGGATCTAGAAATTAAGCTTCCAGTTCTTGCAGAACAAGATGATCAAGAAATTGATATTGAAGGAATGTCGATGAGTAATGGTAATACTTTATTCGTTATTGGTTCTCATTCTTTGAAGCGTTTAAAGATTAAGGATGATAAAACCTATATTGATAATCGAGAAAGAATTACTAAAGTAGTCACAGAAGATAAGAAAAATAGTATTTTCAGATTAACGATTGATTCGTCCACAGGGGAAGCAAAAGATAAGAAAGCGATTCGTATCAAAGGAATTATTGAAAAAGATCCTGTATTGGGCATTTTCACGAAAATTCCCAGTAAGGAAAATGGCGTTGATATTGAGGGTATTGCATCAGAAAACAATAGTTTATACCTTGGATTTAGAGGACCAGTGCTGCGGGGAA
>JBCCYD010000156.1:0-12673 GCA_039190385.1 Cyanobacteria bacterium P01_F01_bin.143
ATAGAACAATTAATCATACAAACTTAATCTGCCCCGATCTGGATTACACGAATTCCAGAATATCGATTAAACTAATTTACACATTCACTTGCGTAGAATAAAAATACTAAATATAGCTATATTGAGGAGCCAAAAATCATGATGAAATCTTTAATGCGTTGGGGTGCTACTATCGGTATTGTGGCAGCAACTGTTTTTAATACAGGTTTTGATAAGTTTAAGGCTCTTGCTCTACCCAATGAACAGGTTTTGCAAATACTAGGCCCTGTTCCCGTATTCATCCTGCTTAACCCAGACACAGGAGCGCTAATTACCTTTACCTTGGATCAAAATAGTAATGAAGTTCCCGAGGAACTAAAAGACATAAACTTCGTACGTGTCTTTATGAACCATAATGATGCTAAGAAATTTCTGGATGAAGAAGTAGTAAAAGTACCAGAGCTAGCTGAAAATACTCTTATACATGGTCTCAGTTTGGCAAGTGTTTTTGAGGAAAGCCAAAAAGAAGAATATAAAGAGCAAAATTTGGTATTTCAATATGTCGCTACTCAAGAATCTCAAACTAATGCCCAGGAGATTTTAGCGAAAAAAGGCCAACAATTTAATGGTGGTGTTCCATTATTCTTTGTGACGGAAAAAAGTACTGGAAGCCCGGTCCCAGCCTATGAGAATAATGATCCCGAAAAACCAATTATCTCTTTCTTCTTTGAGAAAGATGAATTGGATGATGCACTTCAAGAAAGTAACCTCAACCAAGAAGAGTTTAATGCGAACTATGAGATTTCAGTCACCTTGTTATCCAAGGTTATTGAGACTCTAGTATTGGAAGAAGATGAGGTGTTCCAAAAAGTCAGATTCGATATTTCGTCCGATTCTGAAGAATTGCTTCGCCAACGCCAACAAGAGTCATCTCCTAATGCCCAAGAATAACCGACTAATTAATCAAGGTATTTTTAAGTGAGGTGATTATTGTCTGAAGAATTTTTTGTTTCGGGGGAAGAATTATTTTTATGGCGTAGAGAGTCTTTATCTAGTGCGATTGCCGCGGGAATAGGGACTCAAGAGTTAGATTGGTTGTTACAAGAAATAACTGATCTCGATGCTTTAAGTTTGCGGCTGCAATCTTTTAGTGATCGAGAGAAAATACCTCTAACTTGTTCTTTCTCTGAACTTAAAATACTCTGGGAACGCCGAATTAACGAACGAGTTCCCGTACAATATCTTTCCCAAAAAACAAACTGGCGTAACTTTCAGCTAATGGTCGCACCTGGGGTCTTGATTCCTCGCCCAGAAACTGAGTTGATTATTGAAATTGCTCAAAAGGCGATTTTACCGAAAGCTTCGATATCCCATTGGGTTGATTTGGGAACTGGGACAGGCGCGATCGCTTTAGGATTGGCTGCTAGTTTTCCTCAAGCTAAAATTCATGCTGTTGATGTTAGTGAAACGGCATTGGCGATCGCAAAAAAAAATGCACAATTAACTAAGTTACAGAATCAGGTAACTTTTTATCGTGGTAGCTGGTGGCAGCCACTAAGTCAAATAAAGGGCCAAGTTGCCGGTGTAGTTTCCAATCCGCCCTATATCCCAACCCAAGAAATACCAAATCTTCAACCTGAAGTATTTCGCCATGAACCCCATTTAGCTCTTGACGGTGGGGATGATGGCTTGTCGTCAATTCGATATTTAATCAAAACAGCTCCCGAATATTTAATCTCTGGGGGAATTTGGTTAATTGAAATGATGGCAGGACAAGGAGAGAAAGTCGTCGCTATGCTATCAGAACAGGGTGATTATCGAGATATTCAAATTATCCGTGATCTCTCACAAATAGAACGTTTTGTCCTAGCGTATCGAAGTTAATTGCTAATTGCTAATTGCTAGTTTTTAACTGATAACTGCTAACTGATAAATGCTAACTGATAAATGCTCAATGTTAGATAAATTACTTGAGGGAAAAGTAGTGAGTTTCCCTACGGACACAGTTCCTGCTTTAGCTGTGAAGCCAGAATTTGCCCAAGTTTTATTTGAGATCAAACAGCGTCCGCCAACGAAACCTTTAATTTTAATGGGGGCCGCGATCGCAGATCTCCTACCCTATGTTTCAGGAAGCCCCAAAGAATTGCGGCTTTGGCAAGAATTGGCTGCACAATATTGGCCTGGGGCGTTAACTTTGGTTTTGCCCGCATCAGATGCTGTGCCGAGTGTGATGAATCCGACTAATTCGCAAACTATTGGCATCCGTATTCCTGATAACGCAATTGCTTTATCAATCTTAAAAGAAACAGGAGTTTTAGCGACTACCAGTGCTAATCTTTCAGGACAAGCTCCCTTGCTCACAATGGAAGAAATTGCCCAGACCTTTCCTCAAGTACTAGTTTACTCAGCTCAAGAATTAGATCCCCAACAGCCGGTCGGTAGCGGATTACCCTCCACAGTTGTTCAATGGAGACTAAACCATTGGGAAGTTTTACGCCAAGGGTCCTTTGAGGTATCAATAATCAATAATCATTAAAATTATGGTGAAAATTTTTTTGATAGACTATTATTAACTTTCGGTAAAGTTGATAACTTATTCTTCTATCGAGTATTTTTTATTCCCAGCAGAACTCAAACCATAAAATGAATGAGATTGAAGATCTAAAAGAGGAACTAAAACAAACTCAGCTAGCTTATCAAATGGCAGCTCAGATGAGTCAGTTCAAAGCAGGATTTTTGGCCCAAACATCCCATGAATTGCGATCGCCACTCAGTAGTTTGATTGGCCTACATCAATTAATTTTGTCCGATCTTTGTGATAGCCCCGAAGAGCAAAAAGAGTTTATTGCCCAGGCTTATCGCTCAGCATTAAAACTGATGAAACTCATTGATGAGATCGTAGCTGTTGCCAAAACCGAATATGGCACCAATAAATTGCATCCAGAGAAACTACAATTAGCCGAAGTTTTTACTAGTATCTATAATTTAACCCATCTCCAAGCCGCAAATCGCAATCTCCAATTAGAAATAGTTCCTCCAGAATATTCACTTTATATAAATGCAGATCGAGTTCGCTTGATTCAGTCGATTACCAATATAATAGATAGCGGCATTTCCCTAGTAGAATCAGGAACAATTAAACTTATATCTTCTTGTATTGCGGAAAAAAATACGATTAAGATTGATCTTTATTTTGATTGTCCTGCAAGATTATGGCAAGAAGAAAAACAATTTATAGAGCCTAAAAGTAATAGTAGCTTGGAAGAAATTCGAGATTTCATTCAAGAAATTGGATTATCTCCCAAAATGAAATTACTATTATCCCAAACCCTAATAGAAACTATGGGAGGAAGTTTAGAGTTGTTGGATTCTTATTCTGAAAATCTTCAAGAACCAACAACTCGTATTTCCATAACCTGCCAACAAGCTCAATCATAGTCGTTTATAAAAAAACTGACTACGTCCTTGAAGGAGGATAACTGATAACTGATTTAATGTGAATGATTGCTTTGATGAGAGCATTCTTGATGCCAACATTTTTTCAGTAATTGGACTCGATATACATACCAAAAGCGTTTTAAGCTCCAAATAGATTGCTTGCTACAAATAGGCTGATTCAAGTATTGCCAGGTACCGCGAGTAACTAATGATAATTTCATATTTTTTGACCAAAAAAATTTCAAAGGGTGATTTCGTGAGCATTAAGTGTGTGTTTCCTGATACTAATCTGGCAGATCTCCCCCCCGATCTTCTTGGTCGGAATTACCGAAAAATCATCAACAAAGCAACAAAAATCAAGTAGTTATACGATGGTTATTCTGTAAGAATATGATATGATTCAAGCTAACTTCGAGTAATATTTAAAGTTATTTTCCCCCCAAAATCAGGAATAGGAGCAGCAAGCTTGGATAATTTAAGTTGAACTTTTTCTACTTTATCTAAAGCGAGAATTGCATCCGCGATCGCGTTAACTAATTTTTCAATCAGAGCAAATTTGGAAGTCTTAATAATTTCTTTAACAGTCGCGATCGCTTCTCGATAATCAAAAGTATCCTCAATCTCATCAGTTATAGCCGCAGGAGCAAGATCTAGCCATAAGATTAAATCCACTTCAAACCATTGCCCCAGAGTTTGTTCTTCTGGTAAATAACCCGTATATCCGTAACAGCGAATTCCCGTAATCTCGATTGAATCCATGAAATAAGTTAAATTATTGATTGCGTTATTATTTTATGGTTATGCAAGGTATTTGGTTAGAAAAACAAGAACTACAACTCAAAAAAGATCTACCGATTCCTGAGCTTCAACCAGGAGAAGCTAGAGTAAGAGTTTTGCGAGCAGGCATTTGTAATACAGATTTAGAGCTTTTGCGCGGATATTATCCTTATAGGGGAATTCTCGGTCATGAATTTGTGGGAATTGTTGAATCGGGAGCAGCTAACTTAATTAACAAAAGAGTTGTCGGGGAAATTAATGCCGCTTGTGGCAAATGCCATTTCTGTAAGACAAATCAACCTACTCATTGTGAACAAAGGACTGTTTTGGGCATTGTGAATCGCAATGGAGCTTTTGCCGAATATTTGACTTTACCTGTGGTGAATTTACATCCGGTTCCCGATCAGGTTACGACCGATGTCGCTACTTTTACAGAACCTTTGGCCGCTGCTTTAGAAATCACTGAACAAGTTGCGATCGCGCCTGAACATAAAGTATTAGTAATCGGAGATGGCAAACTCGGACAATTAGTCGCCCAAACCTTAGCATTAACTGGCTGTAATCTGATAGTAATCGGTCGTCATTCTGACAAGTTGGAGAGATTAGCATCGCGAGGAATTAAAGTTGGATTTGAAGATATCGTGATTCCCAGAAGTTTTGATGTCGCAGTTGAATGTACGGGAAATCCTGATGGGTTTAATCTAGCTCTGTCTGGTTTACGTCCCAGAGGCACCTTGGTCTTAAAGAGCACCTATGCCGGAAAATTAACTTTAGATGCTTCGGCGATAGTAGTAGATGAAATTACCGTTGTGGGTTCTCGTTGTGGTCCTTTTGACAAAGCTTTGGATTTATTATCCCAAGATAAAGTAGATGTCACCTCGTTAATCGAAACTTCTTATCCTCTGGAGGAAGGATTAGCTGCTTTTGCCCATGCTCAGCAGCGAGGAACTTTAAAAGTTTTGTTGAATATGGATTGATAGATAGCTATGATACTGGGCAGAGAGTTAAGAAAAGACTTATATGCGTATGCGTCGATTTCGTTTTATTCCTTTCTTCATCGCTAGCTTGTTCATCGGTTGGATTTCTTTGAGTGGTTTTGCTAGCGCAGCTATTGCTAATGCCACTTTAGAAGAGCAAGTCATACAAATTATTCTTGATCACCCAGAAGTATTAATCGAGTCTGTACAGTCATATCAGAAAAGAAAACGTCAAGAGAGTAAGCAAAAACAGCAGGCATTGTTACAAGAGATTACTACTTATCCAGTTTCATTGATTGGCAATTCGCCAACTACTGGTGCTGTAGGGAAAAAGATCGTTCTCTTGGAGTTTTCAGATTTTCAATGTCCTTTTTGTGCCCAGGCAGAGTCTACGTTAAAAGAATTTATGGCGCAACATCAGGATCTGGTTACTTTGGTCTATAAACATTTTCCTTTAACTCAGATTCATTCCTATGCTCAATCTGCTGCGGAAGCTGCTTGGGCAGCCCAACAACAGGGAAAATTTTGGCCATATCATGATGCTTTGTTTGAACAGCAAAAGGAACTGGGTGAAGATTTGTATCTCGCGATCGCCCAAAGTTTGAATTTAGACTTGGAGCAGTTCAATCGCGATCGCCATAGTCTAGCAGCAAAAGCAGCAATCAATAGCGATATTGAACTAGCTGAGCAAGTAGGAATTAGAGGAACACCTTTCTTTGCCTTGAACGGTCAAGTTCTTTCCCTGCCACTCCAAATATCAGCCATGGAAGATCTTCTTTAAATGGGAAAATTCTAAATCATCAGCTGACTTGTTTTACATTAATGACATGATCTAAGTTTAATAAGATGCTCTAGCTTATTACATCAAGTAGCCATGAATAAACCTAATACCGTAGCCCCTTTATCCTTTCCACGGGCGATCGCGGATACCAACTCTTTAATTGCCAAAATTGCTGACAATCAAATTAGTGAAACAGAAATTGAGTCTAGTATTGCTTTTTTTCTCGGAACGATCAAAAGTGCCCGAGGTTTTTTTGTTGGCTATCTGACAAGTGAACTAGCCGTGTCAGATAATCCTTCTTTAGGAGTAATCAAAGGATTGCAATCCTCCCCAGAAATAGTGAGTGATTTGCTCGTGAAAAATCTTGCGATGTGTACGGCAATGGCCTTATTTCATCGTCGTAATGGCAATCTTAAAATGGCATCAAGCTCCGAGCAAGTACAACGTCGGACAATTAATCTCATTCAAAAATTAAATTCCGATTTAGTGAACCAAAAACTTCAAGAATTGGAGGCAACCCTGGATAATAAATCAGATATTTACCAAAAGTTTTTAAATAGTCAAAATTATGACGAGCAACAAAAAGTAGAGATTAAAAATATCATTTGCTTGCCAAACAGCTAAAAATGATTAAGATAGAAAGAGTTTGACTGCCATGTTGGTGACTGCCTCCATAGTTTATGATCTATGCTTGATTTACAAGGGTTTGAGCTTGATTATTGTTGAAGTAGACCGTGCCTGGACTCGGAAATGGACGCAACTATCGCTCAGGCCCATCCTGGTTTTTCCAGGTCGTAAACTAGGGTAAAACGGCTTGGCGGTTAACTACTTAAGCCAAGAGCAATCTTGGCAATTCTTTTTTTAACCTTTAACTCCACTACTAATATCTGTATCAATAATATATTTTTGGAGAAACATAAATAGAAATAAAACTGGCGTGATCGATATGACTGAACCCGCAGCAAGTAATTTCCAATCTGAATCGAAACCCCCTGCTAGGAATGCCACGCCTAAAGGCAAAGTGTAATATTCAGGACGATCTAAGACAATTAGCGGCCAGAGAAAATCGCTCCAAGAACCTATAAAAACAAAGATTGCCAAGGTGACGAGGGCAGGACGAACTGCGGGTATCATAATATGCCACCAGATACCGAATTCAGAACAACCATCAATCCGCGCTGCTTCTTCCAATTCTTTGGGCACTCCTTTAAAGGCTTGACGTAATAGAAATATTCCAAAAGCTGTGGCGATATTGGGCAAGATAATTCCTAAATAACTATTCCTTAAACCGAGATTAACTGTCATGATGTACAGAGGAATCATCACAATTTGAAAAGGGATAATAATAGTAGCAACAATCAGAGCAAAAATAACTTCTCTGCCGCGGAAGTCAAGTCTTGCTAGGGGATAAGCAGCTAGGGCGCAAAAAAGTAGATTTAAGCTAACAGAAAGAACTGCTACGATCGCGCTGTTGATGAAATATTGGTCGAAAGGGTAATCTTTCCAAACACTTTTAAAGTTGTTAAATGTCGGTTGGGTTGGAAAGAGTTGCGGTGGAAAACTAAAGATATTTTCGGTTGGTGATTTAAATGCGGTGCCGATTAACCAGAGTAAAGGAAAGAGCATCAAAATTGCTATGCCACATAATAAGAGATAAGTCGCGATCGCATTTAGTTTAGTTTTATTCATTCTTTAATAGTTACTTATATTAGAAATTTTCAGCTATTAGTCACAATTTGGGGAATTCAATAAATTTGTCAAGAGAAGTTAAAAATCCAATATAGTCCTAAATTTTTTGATAGTATCGCGATCAGGCTGATCTATGTCCCACCTAATCTCGTCAATACTATGGCAATCTTCAGGATATTTCATAAATTTGCAGGATGTCTGAACGTTTCTTTGTTTAATAATCAGGCTAACTTTAATCGTCTATCTTTGGCTTATTGGCTGCAATATCTAACCTTGGGAAGCTTAAGCGCTGTTTCGATAATGGTTCCAGTAAAAGCACAAACCTTATATTTTCTCTATCCTCCATTCAAAGAGCCTTTAAGGGTAGAGTCTTTAGATGCTTTCGCCAGAGAAGGAACGATTAACAAGAATTTAGGACTTTTTTTGAACCTGGCTGGAGCAAGCGAGGAAGCCAAAGTTCAATTTCGTGAAGCACTTAATACGCCCGCAGACTTAGATCCACTTTGGGTATACCGTTTCTTTAATAGTAATTTGGGAGAAGAAATTCTGCTTCGTGTTGGTAATACTGTGCAAATTGAAGGAGGGATCAATGGTAAATTTGCGTTGCGTGGTGCTTTGGTGCAAGCTGCTTTTGATTCTGAGGGGTTAAGCTTAATCAACTTCTTTCGCAAGTTACCAACTGATATTCAGTTCGATCTTCAAGAAATTCTCAAACTTTCTAAATCCACGGAAAAAGCGATCGAAGCCACAATACTTTTTAGCGAAGAAGTAATTCCCCAATTGTCGGCAACTGAGACGAAAGCAGCGAAGCCAGTTAATTTTGCTAATCTTCCCGACTTGCGCCAAAGAGGAAGTTTTGGGGTGAGAGAACAAAGATGGATGTTGAGGGATCAGAGTCGAGAGCGTAGTTTTCATGTTGATCTTTATCGGCCGACGCGATCGCTAAGGGAGAAAACTCCTGTGTTAGTGATCTCTCACGGATTGGGTTCAACAACCGAAGAATTTGCCCCTATTGCTCGACATCTAGCTTCTTATGGTTTTGTTGTGGTATCACCCCAGCATATTGGTAGTGATTATGAACAGGTACAAGCTTTGTTGGGAGGATTGTCAGGAGATGCTTTTCTGACCGAAGAATTTATCGATCGCCCATTAGATATTAGTTATGTGATCGACGAGTTGGAAAGACGTAATATCAAGGAATTTGGAGGGAAACTTGTTCTCGATAAAGTCGGTGTTTTTGGGCACTCTTTTGGTGGCTATACAGCACTTGCAGTTGCTGGGGCAAAGATTGATTTTGAACATCTTGAAAACGAATGCAAAATTGGTCAAGGTCGTCTGAATACAGCATTACTCTTACAATGCCAAGCCTTAGTTTTGGAGCGTCAGGAATATGACTTTCGTGATGATCGCGTTGTGGCGGTTTTAGGTCATAATCCAGTTAATAGGACTATTTTTGGCCCTAGGGGATTGAGTAACATTGAAATTCCGATTCTTTTGGGCGCAGGAAGTTACGATCCTGCTACTCCTTTTATTTATGAGCAATTGGAATCTTTTACTTGGCTGGACGCTTCTGATAAATACCTGATGTTGCAAGAAGGGCAAACTCATATTGATTTATCTTCAATTGATGGTGGCATGAGCGAAGTGATTGATTCGGTTGAAGAATTTGCTTTACCAGAGACACAATTACTAGAAGACTATAGTAATGCTACGATCCTGGCTTTTGCGGAAGTTTATGTAGCGAATGATCCTAATTATCGTCCTTATTTGCAATCTTCTTATCTGGATTATCTGAGTCAAGGACAAGAGTTTAAAACCTATCTAATTAGTGAAGATTCTTCGGATAGTTTGGGAGACGCGATCGCAGAATTTAATCTCGAAGAGTAAAAGTTTTTCTATCTTAATTTAAGATTGTTTAAACATGAAGAATAAAGCCATCTCTATTATGGAAATCAGCTATAGTTTCTGGATGATGTAATGCCCAATAGGAAATTTCTCCTTTGCTAGATTTGATGACAGTTGTAATAGCTATTTCTAAATTTGTATTTGAGTTGGTAATTAAATTTAAATCTATTTCTAGATTAATAGTTAAAGAGTTTACTTGTTGGTTAAGAGTAAAAGGTAGCTCAGTAAATGCTGTTTCTTCATGCATTTGAGAACGGTAATTACTAAAGCGATAAACATTCCAATTCCCAGTGGGCGAAAGATTAAATTCCCAATATTGGGTGGAATTTGCTATGCCAAGAAAAAATTCAAAGCAAGTTGTTTGCCATAGTTCGTTTTTACGAGTAGGAAGATTGCTAGGTTCTGGGATAATAATTGTTGATAAATTACCTTGTAATAGATAAGCAAGATTTAGTTTATTATCTTTTCTGATAATGTTGCCTGAAATATTAATTTTTGAGTTGGATTTAGGTAACTCAAAAGGTATTAAGGTAAATTCGCGATCGCTGTTCATTGTCGGATAAAATTTGGGTTGATAATTTATTTAATCATGGGATCATCTCAGTTTTTAACCATTTCATTAATTACGATAGAACTTCAATTAATTTTTTATTGACGATTTTAAATTTAGCTTCTATTTTAGGAAATGTCTTGAAATGCAATCATTAATTTAGTTGTTTTTGAGATCTTGAACTCTCTATATTTTAACCAGTAATTTTAATGTTCTTAGCTCCTAGAATAGACAAATTAAATTCTAATAGCGATCGTCTTTCCCAAGTTCAAACGCTAGAAAATCTTATCTCTTTAAAAACTTTAGTGATCATCGATCCCGATGTTGATAATCCCCAGGAATTAGCAGCCGGAGTTGTTCTAGGAGCCGCTGTGAGGATTCTTGATCCCTGGCGCGATCGCATTACCCAGATAACCGAGATTTTACAAGAATATCCTAATCTAGAAACTCTGCATCTTGTTAGTCATGGTTCGCCTGGTTGTCTTCAATTGGGCAAAAGCAAATTAAATCTTGATACTTTATCTGAATATGCATCAGAAATATCAACCTGGTTTTCTTCCCCATCTCCTAGTCTTCTCATTTACGGTTGTAATGTCGCCCAAGGTGCTGTGGGTAGAGAATTTATTAGTAAGTTGCAACATCTAACTCATGCTCAGATTCAAGCTTCGAGTACTAAGGTAGGAAATAGTGAGTTAGGAGGTAATTGGCAGTTAGATATCGCGATCGCGGAAGGTAATTCCTTCAGCAGTAGGTCAATAGCATTTAACTCCGAGACTCAAAAAAACTACACTGGAATCTTTGCCGCTCCCGTTGCCAACGATGATTCATTATTATTCCCCGCAGCCTTTGAATTATCCAGGCTCAATAGCAGCCATGGTTTTGTCCTTAAGGGAATTGCGGAAAATGATCGTTCAGGTGATGTAGTAAGTAGCGTAGGAGATTTCAATGGTGATGGTCTCGCTGATTTGATTATTGGAGCTCATTATGCCGACTCTAATGGCAATCGTGCTGCGGGAGAAAGCTATGTTGTATTCGGAACTGGCTATCCAATAGCTTCTATTGATCTATCTAACCTCAATGGCAATAATGGTTTTGTCCTTAATGGGATTGCTGAATTTGATTATTCAGGTGATGCAGTAAGTAATGCAGGAGATTTCAATGGCGATGGCCTTGCTGATTTGATTATCGGAGCACGTAGGGCTGATCATAATAGCAATAATGATGCAGGAGAGAGCCAGGGTAATCGCAGCTAAATTAGCTTGAATTAAAAGACAAAAGAGAGTGTCGTTTCCAGTCCAATTTTTGAAAAGGAGACAGTCGAAAATAGATTCCCATTAATTCATAGTAAATGGAATCTGAACAAGATAGATGACAGTTGGTGATGCTAACTCAGAATTGTCTGGGGGTTGAGGGACAGGAATAGCGGTGAGGATTCACAGTTGTGAACCCCGAGCAAAGTCAAGGCGTAATCATTATTCATTGCCGCTCGATAGCGTTTGATGTTGATACTGCCTTTGGTCTTGTCCCGTTTGATTAAATTGACACAGAGTCGCCGTAACAAGCTCATATTTTCTGGGCCATGTCCCATGCGAATACGGCTGTAGTCTTCCTTAAATGTCATATCTAAAACCCAATGAAGACTATTTTCAATGCCCCAATGGGAGCGAATCGCCTTGGCTAAGGAGATAGCATTAGCGTCTAGACTGGTGATGTAGTAGCAGACCTGTTCGGTTTCTCTATTCCAGAGAATGCGTCGGCGACGAACCATGACAATGCTAGCTAAACCTTTCCACTTCTTGTGGTTAGGCAAATTTGGCACTTGCTTAAGAGATACCACCCAAATTTGGCGATGTTCAATCCGATGATGGCCGGCCTCAGTTGTTTCGGAGTAGCTCACTTCAATGCCCGACCAGTCCTGAGCAATCGCCTGCTCAAAGAAGATTTTGACCCCTTGATGCAGATTGCCTTGATTACCTTTGAGTGCAAGGATATAGTCTCCCCCGTTGCGGATAATTTGGTCGGCAATCTTGGTTTGAGTACCCATCGCATCAATGGTGATGATGGTGTCTTCAAGCTCCAAGAGGTCAAGTAACTCAGGAATCGCTGTAATCTCATTGGATTTACCATCGACCCGTTGTTGAGCCAAAACCAAATGATGCTCTGCGGCCCAAGCACTCACGCTATGGAGTGCCTTGAGCTTGGTTTCACGGTCATAAGAACCACGAATGGTTTTCCCATCCAGATTGATAATTTTAATGTCGAGTTGGACAGTCAATTTTTGAACCCACCGCAAGAAAAAGCCGTGAAACTGTTCTGGGTCAATCTGAGCAAACACTCTACTAAAAGTATCGTGAGCAGGAATCCCGTAGGGTAACTCCAAAAAGCTAGCTAACCAATCCTTTTTTTCTCGACCATAGGTCTCTATCGCTACCATATTATCAGCTCCACAAAGAGTGGCCAGGATGGCAATGGTGACAATATCGCTCAGTAAATGGTTCGGTTCCCGTTTGTTTCTGGGGTCATCTAAGCCCTTGAGTTCATCCAGAATCGTGCGCTTAAAACTTTTGACGGAGACGG
>JBCCYD010000157.1:0-12617 GCA_039190385.1 Cyanobacteria bacterium P01_F01_bin.143
ATAAAAATGAATTGAGTGGATGGCTACGTCGGGAAGGATTTCTTGATGTGATCGAGCCGATCACCAATTGGGTAAGTCCTCTGTTGCAAATAAAATTTAATTTAACCGAAGATCATTTAAAACTTTTTCATCCAGATGGACAGCGGTTTTTAAGCTATGGAGAAATTTATCAACGAGCTGAAGACGCAGAAAAAAGAGCAAACCTTTTAGCTGAAAAGTTACGAGAAATGGGCATTGATCCCGATCAGATTTGAAGTAACAATTTTCAAGAATTAAGCATTAAAGCCAAAATTAATTAAATTGGTTGTTCTTAACGCGATCGCGTTTCTCCCTAATTGTGTGACCATGTTAATCTAGGACTACCGCAAAGATAAAGGTTAAGGCTATGGTACAGCTCCAAACGACATCCCAGCCAGCCCTCATCTATCCCGATAGTGATGGTAAACCAATGGCAGATAATACTAAGCAATTTCGCTGGATTGTGGCGATTAAGCAAAATTTAGAATGGTTATTTCGCGATAATCCTAATGTTTTTATCGCCGGTGATTTGTTGTGGTATCCCGTAGAAGGAGATAACAAAAAATGCACTGCACCTGATGTCATGGTAGTTTTGGGTCGTCCTAAGGGCGATCGCGGCTCCTATAAACAGTGGGAAGAAGATAATCTACCGCCTCAAGTAGTATTTGAAATTCTCTCCCCAGGCAATAGGCGGGCTGAAATGAGCCGAAAATTATTGTTTTATGATCGCTTTGGTGTAGATGAATATTATCTCTATGATCCCGATAAAAATGAATTGAGTGGATGGCTACGTCGGGAAGGATTTCTTGATGTGATCGAGCCGATCACCAATTGGGTAAGTCCTCTGTTGCAAATAAAATTTAATTTAACTGAAGATCATTTAAAACTTTTTCGCCCAGATAGACAGCAGTTTTTAAGCTATGAAGAAATTGCTCAGCAAGTAGAAGTAGAACGCCAACGAGTAGAAGCAGAAAGTCAGAGGGCTGAAGTAGAACATCAGCGGGCAGAGAAAGCCGAAGCAAGAGCCAATATTTTGGCCCAAAAGCTACGGGAAATGGGAATTGATCCAGATCAAGTTTGAGAGGAATAATTCTGGTGAAGAGTGAGAGTTTAAATCATCCTATTTTGACAAAAAGTTTTGCACTGATAGATGCCGAAGTAGGAGAACATAATTTAAGTGCGGCTGAATATGCGATCGCGCGCAGAATTATTCACTCCACAGCCGATTTTGATTATCTTAATCTATTACAATGCAGTCCTAATGCGATCGCCTCTGGTATCCAAGCCTTAAAAACAGGAACTCCAATTGTTACCGATGTCACTATGGTGCAACAAGGAATTGCGACGTTAGTGGGCAAAACATTTCAGAATCCGATTATTGCCGCGATCGCCCAAGCACCAGTAGCTGAACCGGGAAAAACTCGAACCGAAACAGGATTATTAAAATGCTGGGCAGAATATCCCGAAGCAATTTATGTCATTGGCAATGCCCCAACAGCATTACTAGCATTATGCGATCGCATAAAAAATTCAGAACAAGTTCCGGCTTTAGTAATTGGAGTTCCGGTTGGTTTTGTTTCTGTCGTCGAATCCAAACAAGCATTAGAAAAAATCAAGGTTCCACGAATTCTGATTAAAGGGAGAAAAGGTGGTTCTCCCGTCGCCGCCGCAATTTTAAACGCGTTAATAATCTTAGCAACTGAGAACAAAATAAATTTATAATTCTAACTCATTACTTATTACTCATTATCTCGATCCTGCGAAGACAGGACTCATTACTCAATCATTTTGCTTCCATCCAATTATTCCCCTGATTAACTTCCACCACCAAAGGAATACTCAGACTCACAGCTTCCTCCATAGTAGATTTAATTTTCTTCTGTAAATCAGGCCATTCATCCTGGGGAATTTCAAATACCAATTCATCATGCACTTGAATCAATAATTTTGCTTGATAATCTTGCAAAATTTCCTGGATTTTTACCATCGCAATTTTGATAATATCAGCACTAGAACCCTGAATCGTAGAATTAGCAGCAGCCCTCAACAATTGAGCATCTTGATAACTGTAATTAATATCATCTAAATCCATCTCGTCAATTGATTCTCCTCGTAAATGTCTCAAACTATCACTTACAAAATTAAAATAACGTCTTCTCCCCAAAATCGTCGTAACAAAGCCTTGACTAATAGCTTGTTTCTTCACAAATTCCAAGTAATCAAAAACCTTACTATAGCGCTGATGATATTTATCGATAAATTCTTTGCCAATCTCCTTCTTAAAACCAGATTCGCGGGAAAATCTCTGGGCACCCATGCCATAGATAACTCCAAAATTTATAATCTTACCCAAACGTCTTTCCTCAGAAGAAATCTCTTCTTTTTCAAATAAAAGCTGAGCAGTTACACGATGAACATCTTTACTATTCTGATAAGCATCTACTAAAACGGGCTCTTGGCTCAAATGAGCTAAAATTCTCAATTCAATTTGGGAATAATCCGCCGCGACTAATAACCAATCTTGTTTCGGCAAAAATGCTTTACGAATTTGACGAGAAAATTCAGTACGAATAGGAATATTTTGTAAATTGGGATTAGAAGATGATAGCCTTCCAGTTGAAGTCACTGCTTGATTAAAATTCGTATGAACTCGCTGAGTATCTTTTCTAACTAAATTGGGAATCGCGTCAACATAGGTAGATTTTAGTTTTGAGAGAGTTCGATATTCTAGAATGCGATCAATTATGGGATGATCGCCTTTAAGTTTTTCTAAGACAGCCTGATTTGTGGAATATCCAGTTTTGGTTTTACGAGACTTCTTAATGTTGAGATTTAGTTTTTCAAAGAGAATTACACTTAGCTGTTTTGGCGAACTAAGATTAAATTCTTCATTCGCATCTTGATATACTTTTTGCTCAATATCTTGTAAATCTGTGTTGAGTTGCTGGGAAAATTCTTGCAAATATTTAACGTCCAAAGATATGCCACTAATTTCCATATCTGCTAAAACTTCTTCCAACGGCTGTTCGACCTCTACAAGTAGTTTTTGCAGATCAGAAAACTGAGTTAAATCTTCTTTAATTTTAAATGCCAAACAATAGGTTGTATAGGCATCAACGCCACAATATTCTGCTGTAAGATCAATAGCTAGATTAGCAATAGTTTCGCCTTTAGCTAATCCTAAATCTTTATAACTTTTGGCCGTAATTCCAATGTTATAACGTTCGGATAAATCTGTGAGATTATGAGTTGTTTCAGGATTTATCAGATAACTCGCCAGCATTGTATCGAGTACAACTCCTGCAAGCTGAATGCCTTGATAATAAAAAACTAGACGATCAAATTTGGCATTTTGGAAAACTTTGGGATAGCGATCGCTTTCTAAAATCGACTTCAAAGCCTTCAGTGTCTTGTCCTTATCTAATTGTGTTCCTTGTTTATGACCCAAAGGAATATAGGCAATATCTGTGGTTTGCTCTCCCCAACAACAACCAATGCCAACTAATTCTCCATTTTGGGGTTCTAAGGATGTGGTTTCTGTATCCCAAGCAACTGGTTTATCAGCATCAGTTTGTTCTTGTAGGATTAATATCAATTTAGATAATTTTTCTTCCGTATCAACAATCAGTGGCTGAATAATATTGGTAATTTCATTTTTAGGAATATCTTCTGTTTTCTCTTTATTCTCAACAACTTTTGTTTCCGTTGCTGTAGCGAATAAAGATAACTGCCCATTCTCTTCAGCTTTTGATTTGGCTGTAACAATTTCTGGTTCTTGAAGAAAGTTACTTAGGCGATCGCTGATCTTTTTTAATTCTAATTGTTTTAAAACTGGAATTGCGGCGCTCGGATTAAAATTCTCAAACTGACAATCTTCGAGATTAACTTCTAGGGGAACATCAACCACAATTTTCGCTAAAAATCGTGAATGAAAAGCATTATCTTTATCTAAGGCTAATTTCTTTTGAACTGCTCCTTTTACTTTATCTAAATTTTCATAAATAGCATCTAAATTATCAAATTCTGTTATTAATTTAACGGCTGTTTTATCCCCTACTCCTTTAACTCCTGGAATATTATCCGAGGTGTCTCCACATAGAGCTTTATAGTCGACAATCTGTTCGGGAGTTACTTTAAGCTTTTCAATAACAGCAGCTCGATTAAATTCTGTATAATTTTTCTTGGCAGATCTAAACGCTCTAGGGTCTAGATATAAAATCTCAATCTGACGTTGATCATCTACTAACTGAAAGAGATCGCGATCGCCACTGACAATTTTTACTTTATATTCGGCTTCGGCAGCTTTTTGTGCCAAGGTGCCTAAAACATCATCAGCTTCATAACCAGCTTTTGTGATAATATTTATATTTAAACTATTAAGTAACCGTTGCAAATTCGCCATATCGGGGATGAAATCGTCGGGAGTTTCTTTGCGATTTGCTTTGTAGTTACTATCGGCGACTTTGCGAAAAGTAGGCTCTGCTAAATCAAATGCGATCGCAATACCTTGAGGCTTTTGTAATTCGATAATTTGCAATAAAGAATTTAAAAACCCAAAACAAATACTTGTCGGAATTCCCGAGGCCGTTCGCAAAGGGCCTTGACGAGAATGGGCAAAAGCATAATAAGAGCGAAAAGCTAAGGAATGACCATCTATTAAGAGAAATACGGGGTCAATAGTTTTCTCGTTATTTTTATTAGTTACCATAGATTGAGTCATAAATTAAGAAGTCGCTAGATTAAAGAAGTATTTGGGAACATAAATCATCATATATATTGCGGTCAATTATCATGATTAAAAAAACATGTAGTTCTCTAACAGAAGTATCTCTGCATGTTAACAAATGTAAACATGAGTAACAAGCATTTGCCTTTTCCAAGATTCTGATGTTAACTTATGTACAGACACAAAAAGAAGTGACAAAAAGCTTCTTTCAAATATGAGATTGGAGGGCTGTGTCATCTTCGTCCAATCAACCCAATATCTTCCGGCAAAGAGTAGCCATAAGGTAGAATTGCAACCCTATTATTGGTGTTTCAACTACGATCTTAGCCAGAGGTGGTAAAAGAGTTCGATTTGTTTAGGTAAGTTTTATTGGGAAATTTTATTAAGTTATACTTATCTTTTTGTATTATTTATCTGTCAAAACATTACCAAGTTTTAGTTTAGAATACCTCGTTGGTAATTCAGACAAGGAATCGGGAGAGGCAGAAAACAAATGTAGTTTAGTTAGCTTTTGTATGTCAATTATTAGCCGATGAAGCTGCCTCTCTAACCTCAAAAATTAAAAATTGCAAACTAATAGATGTCTATGGATTTTATTCATAGTCTTTTATTTTTTTTAGGGAGTTTAACTGATAACTGATAACTGATGACTGTTAACTGATAATCAGCATGGCATCGCCAAAAGAGTAAAAACGATAACGATTTGCGATCGCGTCTTGGTACAAATTCAACAGACGCTCCCGGCCAGTCAAAGCACTAACCAACATTAATAAGCTAGACCCCGGTAAATGAAAATTGGTAATCAACCCATCAACGATCTGCCAATCATAGCCAGGATAAATAAAGAGATTCGTTTTCCCCCGAAAAGCTTGTAGCTCATAACCTTCACTCATCCGAGAATATTCGGCCGCGCCCTCTAAAGCTCTAACTGATGTGGTGCCCACAGCAATCACTCTGCCACCTCTAGTCTTAGTTTCCTTAATTTTAGTCGCGGTTTCTTCGCTAACCTCAATCCACTCCTGATGCATATGATGTTCCGTGATCTGCTCGACTTCTACCGGGCGAAAAGTGCCGACCCCTACATGAAGAGTAATATAGGTTCGCTCAATGCCCTGAGATTCTAATTTATCCAATAACTCATTTGTAAAATGTAAACCAGCCGTTGGGGCAGCAACAGCACCATCTTTCTGAGCAAAGACAGTTTGATATTGCATTGGTTGAGATTCACGGGAAGTAATATAGGGCGGTAGGGGGACTTCTCCAAAATTAGCTAATAATTGCCAAAAAGACTCTTTGGAATTGCAGTCAAAGCGTAAAATGCGACCTCCTGTGGCTTCATCTTTGGCAATTACCGTAGCTGTAAGCGGGGTATTAATGTTGCTCTCAATTTGATTTTCCTTGGCAGTAAAGAAAATCTTGGTGCCTAGTTTGAATCTTTTTCCTGGTTTGACTAAAGCGAGCCAACAATTAGGTTCCGTTTCTTCTAACAACAAAACCTCAATAGCAGCACCAGTGGACTTGGTCCCAAAAAGACGAGCAGGAATAACTCGGGTATTGTTGAGAACTAATAAATCCCCAGGCGAGAGCCAACCGGGTAAATGATGAAAAACACTGTGATGATGAATTTTTTGTGAATCTACAACCAAAAGACGAGAAGTATCTCTGGGGATCACCGGAGTCTGGGCAATCAGCTCTGGGGGCAGGTTGTAGTGATAGTTGGATAATATTAAGTCTTCACACATAAGTAATTTGAACAATTAAAACTTCCTTAAGATTTAAAACTTGGGTAATATCCCCTATAGGAAATTTGAAAAATCGGGTGCTTTTCCCCTAGCGAAATCTAGCTTGCTCTTGCGACACTAGGTTAGTGAAGCTGTAAAACTAGAGGTATTTATGGATTTTCTTTATTTTCTCGCTAACGCTAGCCTGGGTCTAAGGACAATTGAATATCTTCGCACAATGGAGCATGCGAAGTCTGCTTCTATTACAGTAATCCATCAAATAGATGGTTGGATTGTTAAAATTCGCTATCCCCAACCCCTGAGTGATCAGCATCGTGATGATTTTCGTGCTTTTATGAATGAGTTAGGGATTCCTTATGAACCAGAAATGCGTTTGCAGATGGTTTTTTGGAGTTTAGAGACAGGACAATCCACAGTGGAAGTCATGCGTCGCTATCAAGTAGCTATTGTGTCTCATGGCATACCTGATACTAAAGAGATAGAAGCATTTCGGCAACAGTTTACTAAGGGATTAGGATATTGTCCTGAAACTTTAGCCTAAAAAGGTAATAAAAAATACAAAGAAATTGCAAGAGATATCGTTTTCACTAACAATCCTTTGCTAAAATACCGAAGATCAGAGAGATCCTGCCTTAAGAAGACAGGGCTTTCTCTGAATTCGTCAAAGAGAACCGGCCGTAAAGCCACGGTTCCTAATCTGATTTCGTAAATTAGAATTAAACTAAAAATCTTTGAGTCAATCTTTAAACCTTCCTTCTTTAGACACTTTAACCCAAGAGCTAGCAGCAATTCAGCAAACTGGTTCTCGGCGTATTGCCTTACTTGGGTCTCGTCATGTACCGATCATGCATCAACAACTGATAGAAATGATGAGCTATGCTTTGGTACTGGCAGGTAATCGCTTGGTGACATCTGGGGCGACTGGCACTAACTCTGCTGCGATTAAAGGTGCAATGCGGGCCGACCCAAATTTATTAACTGTAATCTTGCCCCAAAGTTTAGAATTGCAACCGCGGGAATCTCAAGAACAATTAAAGCAGGTCATGAATTTGGTGATCAAATCAGAAAATGATGGTCTCTCTTTGGGAGATGCTAGTGCGATTTGCAACCGCGAAATTATTACGAGATCTCAGCAACTAATTTGCTTTGCTTTCCATCATAGTAATACTTTGCTGCAAACCTGCCAAGAGGCTGAAGAAAAGAGAAAGATCGTTACCTTATTTTATTTCGATTAGCTTAATTTATGAATTTTTCCGTTCATGTTGTCCTACTTTATTCAATTGTAGGAGCAGTGATTCTGACCTACGCACCGTTTCTCGCCGTTGGTTTTGCTCGTTTCCAGCTAGGATATGACCAATCTGCACCCCGGGCGATGTTTGATAAGTTACCAGACTATGCAAAAAGGGCAACTTGGGCGCATCAAAATTGTTTTGAAGCTTTAACTATTTTTACGGCTGCTGCCTTGATGGCCTATGTGACAGGGGTTGAGTCTAGTTGGGCGTTAATCGCTGCGATCGCGTTTCTGGTTTCGCGTTTGTTCTATTCGGTTTTTTATATTCTCAATATTCCTATTCTGCGTTCTTTAATGTTTGCGGTGGGTTCAATTTCTGGTTACGTATTATTCGGCCTGAGTTTAATCGCTGTCAATCAGCTTTAGGCTGGGAAATAAAAATAAAGTAATTTTTCTTGTCAGAGAAACCAGATTTAGATTATAATCCTTAGGCATTGAATAAAGGGCGATTGGCGGAATTGGTAGACGCACCACACTCAAAATGTGGCGAGAAATCGTGAGAGTTCGAGTCTCTCATCGCCCATAGTAATAGTTGTTAAGTAAGGGTTTCAGCGATTTGACAGTTGAAATCTTTTGCTATTTATGAGTACATTAATTACGAATATCAGTTTTTTCTTTCTCCCAAATTTTCGTCGAACTCACGTTCTAAAAGACTGTAAAGAACAGGAACCAAAATTAAACTAAGTAAACTAGAAGTAATTAAACCACCAATAATTGTCACTGCCATTGGTTGTCGTAATTCTGCGCCTGCACCCCAACCTAGCGCGATCGGCATCATGCCTAAAATTGTGGAAGCCGTAGTCATCAAAATTGGTCGCAAACGTACCATTCCCGTCCTCAAAATGGCTTCGCGGCGCTTTAAACCCGATCGCCTTAGATGATTGGCATAATCCATCAATAACAAGGCATTTTTATCTAGCAATCCCAACAGGAAAATCACCCCAATTAACGAAATCATCCCAAAATCACTTTGCGTCAATAACAAAGCCAAGACGGAGCCAATAAGAGATAACGGCAAACATAAACCCACCACTATTGGTTCTAATAAGCGACCAAAGGGCAGGATTAACAATAACAACATACAAATAACTGATAATCCAATTGTGCCAGCAAAATTGCTTAAAATATCACTGCTAATTGCTGAATCTCCCGATAATTTAATTTCTATTCCTTCGGGGATTAATGAGCGCGCGATCGCGACAACTTCGGCTGTACCATCTCCGATCGCTTTACCTTCACTCAAATTAGCATCCAGATAAACAACTCTTTCTCCGTTAAGATGTTCGATCTTTACTGGCAACTCTTGATCAATTTCCGAACCTGTAATCTTAAGATCGACAAATCCTGGTAATTCTTGAACCCGATTTTTTAAAGTTTGAGCTGTATTATTTAAACTAACTAAATTTTCTCCCACTAAGGCCACTCGTAAATTTTGCTGACCACCAATTTCAATAAAGGGAATATCTTCAACGCTAATTTTTGCTTGAGTAATATTCGCTAAAGCTATACGTAATTCCTGTTGAACTTCTGCCGTACTGAGATTTTTATCACTTTTTAATTTGACATAGAATTTGCCTTTATTCGGTTCGCCTTTGATACCTACGATGTTATAGGTAGATTCAACATCGGGTAAGGATAAAATGATTGGTTCGATTTTAGACCCGATTCGTAATGTTCTTCGGAGGATAATTTTCTTTGGCGATCGCGCTAAGTTATTCAACCAAGAAAAGTTAGAATTACTCTGTTGTTCTGAATTCGTATTTACATTAGATTTCGTGACTAACTTGGGCAAAGAAGTTGTATAAATAACATTAAATTCACCACGATCTAATTGAGGAATAAAACCTTTAGGAATATAGGGAATTAATACGATGCCAATTATCAAACTAATTACAGCAATTCCCAAAACCATTGGACGATGAGACAGCGACCATTCCAATAATTTACGATAATAAAGAGTAAATCTCCCTACCTCCCCAACTCCCCTGCTCCCCTGCCCCGTCCCTCTCTTCTTCAAAAAATAAACTGCCAACACAGGAGAAAGAGTACGAGCAACTAATAGAGAAGTTATCACCGCAGCAGAAACAGTGAGACCAAAAGGTTTGAAGAATTGTCCGACATTATTATTCATCAATGCGATCGGCAGAAAAACTGCCACAATGGTCAAAGTAGAAACTGAAACGGTAAAGCCAATTTCGCGGGTTGCCAGAATCACAGCTTGTTTTGGGGAATGCCCCGCATCAAGGTAACGAATAATATTTTCGACTTCTACGATCGCGTCATCAACAATGATGCCAATGGTTAAAGCCAGGGCTAGCAGGGTAATAGTTTCGAGATTAAAGCCCGCGATCGCCATAAAGATAAATGTTCCCAGCAGAGATATGGGAATGGCTAAAGCGGTAATGAGTGTGGCAGTCAAGCTACGTAAAAAGCCGAATATGACGATAATTGCTAGGATAATTGCCCCACCGAGAACATCGATGGTGGATTGAGTTGCCTCGCGAATATAGTCTGCTTGAGTTTGGGCTAAATTGATTTGGATTTCTGGGAGTTTGCTTTGCCAAGTTTCAATTGTGATCGCGACTTGTTGGACGATTTCTAGGGTATTGGCATTACTGGTTTTGACTATTTCTAGCGCGATCGCGTTTTGTTGCTGGAAACTTACTAAAGTAGGAAATGTCTTGGTGGCTTCTTGACTGACAACAGCGGAGTCTCCTAGGAGATTAACTTTCAAAATTCCGGCTAATTTTTCTAGAGAAGGGATAATTTGCGTTCTCGCGATTTGGGCTAATTCGCTTAAACTTTTGGTCTCGCTGGTCAGGGCATAACTAACTGCTTTGGATTCATTGAGGTTAAAGGGGATAATTTCGAGATCGGTTTCTGGGGGAAATGTTAGTTGATTGATTTTTTCTTTGGTATCCGCGGTTGCTGATTCGAGATTGATTCCTGGGTTGAAGATTACGGTAACGATGCTTTGTTCGGCATAGGTGGAGGAGATGAGATCATCGAGTTGTGGTAAGGATTGTAAGGATTGCTCCAGGGGTTTGGTGAGTTCTTTTTCTGTAGCGAGAACTGTTTCGAGGGGTGCTTGAGATTTGACGATAACGACGGGGAAAGTGATATCGGGAAAGAGGGCGTATTTTAGGGATGAGAATGCTAACAGGCCAGCAATGATGATGGCTAGCCAAAAACTTAGGGTGAATCGGGGATGCGCGATCGCGAATTGGGAAAGGTTCAGGCGATCGCGAATTGAGATTAACTTGCGAAACTGCATTCAATGAGTAATGAGTAATGAGTAATGAGTAATGAGTTATTACTTCTTGACAAGTTACACTAATTAATAACTAATTGGCATGAGTGGAGAATCATCAGCTCAAATACTCAGATATAAGATTACTTTTGTTCAAGTGCACCGCAATAAGAACTAGTCATATTATGATTATCACCAACAGTTGCCGTTTCTTCTAAATTTCCAGTTTTATTGAATCTACGAGCTTGATGAGTAAAGTAAACTGGAAATCCAACATGCTGATAGTCTTTATCAAAAATTCCTCCAGTTACGGTATTAAAAGTAGTTCTAGTTAAATCTAATAAGGGACTATTGTCTAAGTCCAAGCCTGCTTTAAACCAGATAGGAAGAGGAATTTTGGTTACAAGATCTTCACTATTAGCAAATCTAAAAGCTTTGATTTTATCTGAAGAAAGTTGATTGAATTTATCAGCAAAAGAATTATCTCCTACTCGTGGAGAAGCAAAACTATAAAGATTAATTGGAGTTTTCAACTGATCTTTCTCGGCAATATGCATTGTTGCAATGGTTGCTAAGGCACCTCCTAAACTATGACCAGTGACATATATATTTACATCTTCATTAGTGTCTAAATTTGAGAAATATTCATTGACAGCTTGATAAATAGACTTGTAGGTAATTTTTACATCGTCTATTCTGTTGAGAATATTGCGAATGATGCTGTCTCCTGTTCGTGAGATTGCATTGAGAACACCATAGTCTATAAAAATACCTGGTCTAAATCCAGTGTACATTTTATTAAAACCTAGACTGATTTTCCCATAACCTTCAATGCCATCATCGTCTTCTTCTCTAGCCAAAAAATCAACTTGTTTAAACTGAGCATTGTTAAACCATTCTCCTAATTCTCTAGTACCGCGAAAAACAAGAAATACAATTATTTTATTTCCTTCTTTTCGTTCAGCAATAAATCCAAATCTATCAATATCTATATCTAATTTTGTGGGATAGTAAGCTAGATGCTCATAGGTTTTTAAAATTTTATATTTATAATATTGTTCGTCAGGAAATTGAGAATCTTGATTGTTTACATCTGATTCCGTAAGTAGAGTATATTCTTGAATCGTCGAATTATTAATTTCTTTGCTAGTATAGATCCAGGAGTTATTATTTTCTTGCGATATACCTTCTAATTTTCTGTCTTTTTCTAAAGTAAATTCTTTGTATACTGGTTCTCCTTTATCTTGTTCTGTAACATTGTTAAACCAATCATTGAAACATTGATAATCCCTAGCAGCAATACGAATTAAATTAGCTAACTCCCAAGCTCTTTCAGGATCAACATCAGGGTATTGAGATAATTCAATTGGTCTTTGAGGTCTAGAAATTTTATCTGTTTCTTCTGTTTCTTTAACAGTTAAAATTGAAATTGTTATCATTGTTTTTTCCGCAGACTAATGATTAATTGCAAAGATCATATTACACCAAAAACGAAGATATTGAAGCCGCAATGGCAGCAGATCCTGACAGCGAAGAAATTATCGATGAAGATTGGAAATCTGCCAAATTGATAGTTTCTTAATAAATTAT
>JBCCYD010000158.1:0-12580 GCA_039190385.1 Cyanobacteria bacterium P01_F01_bin.143
AGTTCTACCAGTTTAGATGTTCCATCTCTGCTTGCAGTAGCTAAATACTTATTCTCCGAGCTAAATTTTATTTCTATCACTTCTCCTTCATGAGAGATGAATATTTCCTCCCCAGTGCTAAGTTCTACCAGTTTAGATGTTCCATCTCTGCTTGCAGTAGCTAAATACTTATTCTCCGAGCCAAATCCTATTTTATCGACTTCACCCCTATGGTAGATAACTTTTTTTTCTTTACCAGTACTAAGTTCGATTAATTTCACTATTCCATTTTCACTTGCGGTAGCCAAATACCGATTATCTAGGCTAAATTCTATTCCGTTAACCAAACCTTCAGGGGAGATAACTTTTTCCTTTTCATTACTAGCACCAAGTTTGATTAACTTAACTATTCCAGCAAAGTCTCGGGTAGCCAGATACCGACTATCACTACTGAATTTTATTTCTTCAACCAAGGTTTCATGAGAAATTATAGTAGGGTTATTATCAGTATCAAGCCCAATTAGTTTAGCTGTTCCATCTCTACTTCGGGTTACTAAATACCGATTATCTGGGCTAAACTCCATTCCCCTAACCAACAAGTCATCGGAGATAACTTTTCCCTCTTCCTCGCTAGCACCAAGTTTGATTAATTTAACTACTCCATCAAAGTCTCGGATTGCCAAATACCGACTATTCCCACTAAATTTTATTTCCTCAATCCAATCTTTATCGAAGATAGTAGTTTTCTTGCCAGTACTAAGTTCTACTAATACCGTTCCACTTTTACTTCGGGTAGCCAAATACTGATTATCTGGACTAAATTTTATTTCCCAGACTTCACCTCCATGGGGGATAGTAGTTTCCTTGTCAGTAGCAAGTTCAATTAATTTCACTGTTCCATCCCAACTTGCAATAGCGAAGTACTGATTATCCTCGCTAAACTTTATATTCGCGAATGCACCTTCTTGATGGAAGATGATGTTTTCCTCATTGGTATTAAGTTCAATCAATTTTACTGTTCCGTCCAAACAACGAGAGCCAGAATCATCGGCAATACAACCTGTTGTAGCTAAATATCGACTATCTGGGCTAAACATTATTTCCCGAACGACACCTTTATGGGAGATGGTTTTCTTTTCATGGCCAGTGGCAAGTTCGATTAATTTCGTTGTTCCATCCGCACTTGCAGTAGCAAGATACCGATTATCCCCACTAAATTCTATTTCCCAGACTATATCTTTATGAACGATAATAGTTTCATGGCCAGTAGCAAATTCGACTAATTTTACTGTTCCATCTTTACTTGCAGTAGCAAAATACTGATCATTACTGCTAAATTCTATTTCTTCTACTTCATCTTCATGATTAATTTTCGGTAACTGATTTGGTAAAAAATCAAGACCATTGTAAAGAACTTCATGCGCCTCAGAAGCAGGTCTGTTACTATTGGATTCAAGAATATCATTTGAACGCTTGTAAGACTCTAAAGCAAGCAAAACACTCGTTTCATGAAGATTTGCTCTTTGCTCTTTGATAGATTCAGATCTTGCAGCTAATTCCTGAACTTTAGCCATTTTCACTTGTCGATTTGATTGAAAGCCAAGCATTGTTGCAAGTGTAGATATAACCGTTATCACAGAAATAACAACTACAGATCTAATGAGAAACATTTTTTGCTTTCTTTCTTTTGTTTTATAACTAAGTTCGACAAAATCAGATTCTATTTTATTCAGCCAATTATCATCAGAAGTATCTTTATCCTGAATTTCCTTAAGTCTATCTAAACGAGAATTAGTATCCCAAAGGTCTTTATCTTCTTTCTTCCAGGCTTTAGCAGAGGGAGTCAACAAATCTTGCAAAGCCAAACTATCTTGCTCTTTAGTTATCCAAACTTGTAATCTTTCCCACCCTCTAACCAAATAATCATGAGCAGGTTCATAATATGCTTCATTAGCTTCTGCATCTGTCCCTGTGACGATCAAACGTGCTTGTTGCAATTTAGCTAAAACAGTCTTAACCCGATCATTTTCTTCATCTAATGGATAGATTAACTCAGACTCTAATACTTTTCTTCTAACAGCTTCCCCTCCTTCTAGCTCAACCATCCGCAACATAACTCGCTTCATAGTTAGCCGATGTGCTTTTTTCGGTGAGGGTAAATTGCGAAATTCTTCATTAGCTCGACGAGTTAGCGCACCAGCTACTCCACCTTCACTCTCAAAATTACTTCCTACAGTTAAAGATCGATCCTCTTTTATCCCCGTTTCCCAATCCTTAGTAAGCTGAAGATACATCTCACTCAGAGTAAAAGAGAGCAGGGGTAATGCTCCTGGCATTTGAGAAACTTCATCCACCAAGCGATCTACTAGCTCAGGGGGGTCAAAATATAGAGCTTTTTCCGCAGCAGGTTTTTCCACAGCTTCCCTTAGCTCATCAGAACGCATCGGGCGTACGACAAAGCGAGCATTTGCCCAAATTTCACTAAATGCAGAATCTTGAAATCGGGGCTCAAAGTCAGAACGTAAAGTTATAACTAAACTGAGCTGAGGACATTCCCTCAACATTTTTGCTAAAAGTTCAATAAAATCCTTCCATTGCTCGGTTTCCACTTCTGGTATTTCGGATTCGGATTCAGATTCTGTTTTAGAAAAAGGTAATTTATCTAAAAACTTTTGCGCCCAATTTTTCTTAACTGAATCAATAGTTTTCTCTATTCTAGGAGCCAGAGTAATCAATTCTTCAAACTGATCGATAACAAGTAAAAGTCTTGTATTCGGGTGAGCTTGGCTCCAAGTTTTTATGTCTGCAATAAACTGGCTCGAACTATCTTTGAGTTTTTTTCCAAGTATAGTAGTTGTATCCCCAGTTCTAATACGTTCCTTTTTTGTTAGATTGGCTATTGCTCTAGCCACAGTTGCATAGGGATTAGAGCCTGGTCGAATTATTTCGCGAATTTCCTCGTTAGTATCTTCATCTTTTTTTATTGCTGCAAGGATATGCCACTTTTGCTCACTATCATTATCCAATGTTGGAATCAAGCCTGCTTTTACCAAACTAGATTTCCCAGAACCTGAAATGCCAGTAACGACAGTTAATTGATTATTCACTTGCACTAAATTGGTAACTTTAGTAACAAGTCCTTCTAGAACTTCATCTCGACCAAAAAATATGGATGTGTGTTTTTCTTCAAAAGGTTCTAAACCTCGATAGGGGTTCCGCTCTGTATTTAGGGGAGGTGAGTCATTTAAATTATCTCGCGAGAAATTTGAAAGCTTAAACAAATATTCACCGCGATCGTGCTTTCTGAGAGGGAAGAAACCAGGGGTTTGTTGATCTTTGGTGTTTATTTCAACGTAATTTCTTAGATATAGGTATAACTCTGTGGCAATAATTACTCCATCACCATTTAAGTCAGCATTTTTCCTTTTCTTATCATTATTCAAGTCAGTTTGATTTGGCTGTAAGGCTTCGATCAACCCTTTTGCAAAAGGAGAATGTTTGTGATCTTCTTTCGTATCTTTTTTAAAATCTTTGTCCCTGTTATTGATAAAGTCCAGTGCTTCTTGATTGTCTGATGCGGAGGTTAGAACTTGCCAAGCAGGAAAACGAATGAATCGGTCGTAATGAGCTTTGGTTGTTTTTGTAGTGAAGGGAATCAGTTTACGATAACTCGCCCAACGGAATGCTCCTGCAAAACAACAATCCAAAATTATTAACAAATGCTTGCATTCTAGTTTTGATAACCAATCATGAATATCACTCATTTTGATGAGCGAGTCCAAATTTTTCATGTCTGCATCTTGAGGAACCAGAAATCCTTGGGGTTCATTGTCACTATTTCGTGCAATGCCATGACCTGCAAAGTAAAAGATTAAGCGATCGCTTTTTGTTGGCTTAATCTGATTTGGCAGAATATCGGTAAATAATTTTTCTAGCTTCGCTTTGGTTGCATACTCGTTCACTACAACCTCCGACTCAAGATCCGGATGAATCAACTCATATTTGTAGGTTTGATGTAGAATTTCTGCGATCGCACTTGCATCAGGAACAGCTGTTTGTAGCTTGTCTATCCCATTTTGATAATCATTAATTCCAATAACAATAGCTAAACTGCGATCAAATTCACTCACTGTTTGCACCCCAGATTTTTGAGAATTTATACTTATTAATCAGGAAAATACTTAGTATCTTACCTTTTCGAGGCACTTGTGTAATATTTTTTTCAAGAGAGTAATCTTAGTACTCAATAAAATATAGAAAATTAATTTAAGACTTTTAATTTAATCAGTAAGTTACTATTCTTAATCATTATCTTTCGTATTTTAGATGTAAATTAAGGCGTAGAATTAAGTGAAATGACTCTTCAGAAAAAAATTTATTGGAGTTTTGAGGCTATTCATAATGACATTAGATAATTTGATTCAGTTAGGAGTTCAAGAAATAACAGCAGGAAAGCTTGAATTAGCAGAGCAAACGTTCCGACAAGCATTAAATACGCCTGAAGCAGAAGAAAATCTTGCTACTAAACATTTAATTCTTAAGCACTTAACAAGTATTAAAATACGGTCTGGTGATTACGCTTTAGCAGAAAATATGGCGAAACAATCTTTAGAAGTAGCCGAGGATTTATCAGACAAAGAGCTAATTTGTAAATCTTTAAATAATCTAGGTTTATCTTATTATTGGCAGGAAAAATATTTAGAAGCGATTGATACTTATAAAGAGGCTCTAGAGTATACAAATGAAGGGAGCGAAGATACTTGGAAAATATGGAGTAATTTAGGTCAGGTTTATGACTGGCAAGGAAATTATAAACAAGCTCTAGAAGCTCATCAGCAGTCACTGACGTTTGCCCATAATGACACCTTAAAAGCAAAATCTTTGTTTTATCTAGGTCAAACGCAATTTTGGGCAAATAATCATTTTGAAACTATTAACTATTTAGAAGAAAGTTTAAACTTAGTAGAAAATAGTCAGCAAGATAATATTACTATAAATGTCTTAAATATATTAGGTCAAACTTATTACATTTGTAGGCAGTGGCATAAAGCTGAAGAGATATTACAGCAACAACTTGAATTAGTCGGCAAGCTAAATGTGCCAATTCCAGTTATGTCTATCTTAGATTCTTTAATTAGAACAAAAATGGAGCTTAATAAAATAGAAGAAGCTAAGAATTTAGTAACAGAATCTATAAATTTAGCCAAATTAAATGGACAACAATCTGATCTAGCTTCTGCTCTTCAAAATTTAGGTTTAGTACAATGTAAATCTTCTGATTTTAGTCAAGCAATTAAAGCTTTTGGCGAATCTTTAGCTATTTATAGACAATTACCAAATACCACACAAGAAGAAATAGCAATCTTATTAAGTCTTGGCTCTTTACACGAACAACAGGGCAACTATACTCAAGCTATTAGTTGTTTTCAGCAAACATCTAATTTAGCAAAAGTGGTCCAAGATTATTCAATAGTTCAACTATCAAGTAAAAACCTAGGACAAATCTATTTATCTCTGGGAGATTACCCAATAGCCATCGATTATTTTCAGAAATATCTTACCTTGGCGCAAGTTGATGGCAAGATTACTACTGATATTGAAGCGTATCAAAAACTTGGTGATGCTTATCATGATAGTGGAGATTTTAAGAAAGGGATAGCTAACTATCAACAAGCTTTATCTTTAGCTGAAGAAAGCAATAATTTAGAGCAAAAAGTTCAAGTATTAGTTAATTTACTATCAGGATATCGTGCCCTAGAAGATTACGATCAAGCAATTAAGTATGAGGAGTTAATACTCGAAATTACTCATTCGGAAGAATTTAATAATCCTATGGTTTGGGGGAAAGCTTTATCAGAATTGACTAGTCTTAAACTACTATTACAAAATCCCCAAGCAATAGATTATGCGAAAGAGCTTCTTACTTTATGCCAGATAACTAATGCTTATCCTGTTAGCTTTGGATTGCAATGTTTAAGTAATGCTTATTCTCATTTCGGAAAGAATGCTGAGGCGATTAGTTGTTTACAGGAAGCCTTAGAATTATTAGGAGAAGATCGACAATCTGAAGGTGAGATTCTTACCATTTTAGGAAGAGTGTATCTACAAGCAAATAATTTTATAGATGCAGAAGAAACATTAAAAAAAGCGATCGCTGTTTGGGAAGATTTAAGAACTAGGTTAGGAGATTTGGACGAGCTAAAAATTCCTCTTTTAACCAAACAAAAATTAACTTATCAGTTATTACAAACTGTCTTAGTTACTCAAGGCAAATATCACAGTGCCCTAGAAATATCAGAATTAGGAAGAGCCAGATCTCTAGCAGATATACTAAATCATCAATCAATTCCTAACTTAGATAGCAATCAGACAATTGAACATATTAAGTTAGCAGAAATTATTGAAATTGCTAAAACCTTAAATGCCACTCTTATAGAGTATTCTGAAACTCTTGAGGCACTTTATATCTGGGTGATTAAACCAACTGGAGAAGTTTACTTTGAGCAAGTACCAATTGTAAATCCTTATGCAGTTATGACTGAGATAGCAACTAAACGTTATCAGGATAATAAATTGAGTTTAGCAATTAAAAATATTCGTTTTGCTATGGGGATTTCGGAAGGCTTATCAAGAACATTAATTCCTATTGATTTAATTAACAAAATTGATGTCGATGATTTAGCAAAAGCATTAACCAAAGTTTATGAGTTTTTAATTAAACCTATAGAACAATATTTACCCAAAAATCCTGAAGATAAACTGATTTTTATTCCTCAAGGTTATTTGTTTAACGTTCCTTTTGCTGCTTTGATCGATAATTCAAATTTTTACCTAATTGAGAAACATACCATCTCTACTGCGCCCTCAATCGATTTACTTAAATTAATATTACAAGCTAAGCATTTACAAAATAGCATCGCTGCTGATGCCGCATTGGTAGTTGGGAATCCCCTAATACCAGAACTTCCAGGAAAAACAAGCTTTTCTCTAGTTAGCTTACCTGGAGCAGAGGAGGAAGCGATTAAAATTGCTCAAATTCTTGGGGTATCACCATTAACTGGAGCTGAAGCTACTAAAGCCAGAGTAATAGAGCAAATAGGAACAGCTAGTATTATTCATTTAGCTACTCATGGATTATTAGACTATAGAGCTGAAGATGTTCCATTTGAGCGCAATATATTGGGAGCGATCGCACTGGCTCCCGAACAACCTTTAGTCGGAGACGGCTTGCTAACTTCTAATGAAATTTCCACTATGTCTTTACAGGCTTCATTAGCGGTTCTGAGTGCTTGTCATACGGGACGTGGAGAAGTCACTGCTGATGGAGTTATTGGTTTATCTAGAGCTTTTATGATGGCTGGAGTTTCTAGTGTATTAGTATCTTTATGGGCTATTCCAGACGACTATACAGCGACTTTAATGGAAAATTTTTATACAGAAATGAAGCAATCTAATGATTTGGCGCGATCGCTAAGACAGGCTATGTTAACTGTAATTACAAATAATCAGCATCCTCTCAATTGGGCAGCCTTTACTTTGATTGGCTGGTAACGATTTAGTAATGCAATCGCTCTAGATTTAAAAAATTTTAAAATTTTGCGATAATTATTGATAGCAAAATAGATATCATTTTAATCATCAATGCGTACCACTGTTAATATTCCTGATGAGTTAGCAAAAGAAGTCGATAGCCTAGTGGGAAAAGCAGATATCACAACTCGCAATCAGTTTATTGTCCAAGCGTAAGAGAATTGAGTAGAACATAAAAAAGAAGAATTAATTGACGAAGAATTTTCGATGATGGCAGAGGATGCAGATTACGTAGCAGAAACTCTGGCTATTGAGGCTGAATTTGCTCAAAATGATAGGGCGATCGCAAAGTTGAATGATGAATAGAGGAAATATCTTTCAAGCAGATTTAGATCCGACTCAAGGCTCAGAACAAGCAGGACATCGACCTGTGATAATTGTCAGTCGAGATGGAATTAACCGCAGTAGTCCAGTAGTAGTTATTGTTCCATTGACTAAGTTTCAGCCCAAGAAAAAGATTTATCCCAGTCATCATGTAGTTAAAGCCAATAGAGATAATGGTTTGGATGTCAAAGTATAACTAAATGCGAACAAATACGTGCGATCGCAAAATCTCGCTTATCTCGTAAATTGGGCAGATTGGGTACAGAAGATTTAATGAAAGTAGATGCCGCTTTCAGAATAGTTTTAAATTTAAAGTAATGTTTTTGTGTAGCTTGCGATCGCAATGGCATTAGGAACGGCTGTTTGCAGAGGATCTATGCCATTCTGATAATCATTAATTCCAATAACAATAGCTAAACTGCGATCAAATTCACTCATTTTGTGATTGTTTTAGTTCAACCTAATTTTTGTGGTTAATGTCTTCTGTGCGGTCAGCCAAAGCTGGCGCTGCGTGATCGCCTGTAATACTAAATCCGATTAGTAAAACCGACTTTTGAATTTGATGAGACAGATGCACAGAATTGTTTTCTTCTTGGAACTAAATGGGGTATATAAACAGGATTTAGTATAATATGTCCAGCAAAATGAACGATATTAGTTTCAACTTCTAATAAAGCACGACGTAAATCTTTTGGTCTGACTGCTACTCAAAATTCTAGGGAAAGTTGATCTCGATTGTCTGAACGTTTTAACGCCTCTCTAATTTCCCGCATTGTAAATCTCCTGCCCGAACTGCACCTCTTGTTTCAATATCAAAGTTAGAACCTTTGAGTATATTTCTAATTTCTCTTTTTTCGGTTTCTAAGTCTAGAGCAGATGTATCCTTGGGATTAACAGATAGAATCAAAATTCTTTTATTCATATTTTCTTTGTTCGCTTTAATTTGAGCAAAATGTTTTTTGACAAGTACCTAAATTCATAATATTAATTATTAATTAAAGTTTTCTGGATTGTTGTATAGCGAATAGTTTTCATTTTGATTTGGCTTAATTCTTCTGATGTAATCTTTTTACCTATTTCTATACCTCTTGTTTTTGGAGAAGCAGGAAATAAGAGAAATGGAATTCTTTGAGACGACACAAAAAATCTAAGTTCGCAAGTCCCATTCAAGGTATCTTGGCGGAAAGGATAAGTTAACTTTTCTTGACCAGGCATTAACCCATCTAATAAAATTTCCTGATCTTCCCAAAGAGTTACCGTTTCAAAGTAGCCATCTTGATCTATTTCAACCATATAAATATGCAAAGAATTTTGAGAAGTATTTGATAACCTAAACTTAAACACTGAATCAAATTCAATAGGGTAAGCTTTGATCTCCCCAAAACTGTGATTTTCCAGTTTATTCATTTCATTTTTACTTAATCCTGCAATTGGGAATATTGATACCGGTAATGGCTCTTGAGTTTCCTGAATCGATAACACATCTTGCCAACATGACAAACGATGAGCAGAATCTAATAAATTTTGTATATTTATTCCTTGTATTTCAAGCTCTCTTTGATTGAAGGATGATTCATTCATCTGAAATATCCTTTGTCTAGCTGCTTCAAAATCACAGTCTAAAAACTTCATGCGGTAGTCGAGATACAAAGTTCCTAAATGAGAAGGATTAATGTCCAATAATTGATTTACTAATTTTCTAAATTCTGTAAATTCGCATCTTTGCAAAGCAGAAAATGCACGAGCTTTGAGAGCATCAAAACTTTGGTCTCTGAGGGCGATTATCATTTCTCCGCGATTATCTAGAAAAAAAGAACCAAAATCAGGGGTTTGCTGTGATTCAGAAGCTTGTCCAACCTTTTGTTGAACATATAGACCTAGTTCCAAAGAAGTAATTAACCCATTTCCATCTAAATCAGCTTTTCCCCAATTGAAACCATCAATCAATGTTCCTGTAAACAGAGAATGTCCTGGAATTGAACCACCATCAAGAGCAGGTTGCTCCCGCCGAGCTGAAGTGATAACCTTACGACTTTTTTTATTATTTAAATCTTTTTTGTAGGTAACAGAGTCGCGAAAACTGTTCATTGCTTTTCCTAACGCAAACCCACTATGGCAAGCATCCAAAATTACTAAAATATGACGAGCTGGAAGTTCTGCAATTTCTACTAACCAAGGATCTAGACGAATATAGTCACCCCAATATTCCTTAGGACTGGGCGATCGCGCTTCGATAGGTATTATGTAGCCAGTTTCTGTCTCTTCTCGTGTGTGTCCGTGTCCAGCAAAGAAAATAATTAAGTTATCATCCTCTTCAACAATTTCTCTTAACTGCTCTTCTACTAAACGTTCAATGGCATCTTTTGTCGCGTTTTCGTTAATTAGTGGTTCTATGGGTGCAGTAAAACCAAGCTTATCAACCATAACTTGCTGAAAGCCCAAGGCATCATTGACTCCATTGTTAAGCTGTTGCCAATTCTCATATTTATCAATGCCAATAGATACAATTATGGACTTTCCCTGATTTACAGATTCTTCTGTAGCTACCACAGGAGTACCTTTTCGTTCTAACTTTTCTATTTTAGATTTGCGATCGCTCATTTTATTGTTTAACTTTAATTAAATAAATTATCTAAGATTAGATTGAGATTTTGTCTCTTTTCTAGATTTTAAGAATTCCTGAATTTCTTCTTCTCTTCCCAGTGGAGAACCAGCGTCAAGATAGTTTTGAAATGCGTTTTCTGCTTCAGATAGGATTTCTTGTTCAACAAGTACTCTCAGGGCTTGACCAAGATAATACTGAGCGAATGAATTATCTGCATTAAGCTTCGTCGCTAGTCTAAGTTCACTCACCGCACGAGCAGGATCTTTCTTACTCTCATAAAGAACGCGTCCTAACCAATAGTGTGCAGTAGGGTTATCCCCATAATTTCCTTCTTGAGACAAACTTAGCTGATTATTATCCAACTTTTTGTATAAACAATTTTCCAGAGCCTTTACACTTTTTTCATACTCTTCAAGAAAATAATAAGCTATTCCCAAATTTAAATAACCTTCAGGATCAAATCCATTACGTTGTTCTATTTGACGCTGAAGAATATTAATCAATCGTTCTAATGGCTCTGCTTCAATCTGCTTGATTGAATTAATTATTTGTTTTCTAACAACTGAGTTTTCAAAAACTCTAAATTCCAAATTATCACCTATAACTACAGCATTTATTTCTTGAAGTGAATTAGCCAAGTCTAAAAATGTTAATCGATCTAAAAAATCTGTATGACGAATAATCTCGGCAAATTGATAAGTTAACACTCCATACACTTTATTTTCAGATGATTTTTCTTGGTAATTTTGCTCAATATATGGATAAGAATAAGTTTTACCGACGGACTTATATTTGATAGAGAAGTTATAAATCGAAATATCACCTAATTGAAAATTCTGCAATAATAAATCTCTTTTATTAGTAGTCACATTTTCATTAGTAATAACAAGTGCTCTTTTGATAGGAACATATCGATCATCTTGAATCAAATTTCGATGACTTCTTGTATACGTTTCCTGATGAAATTCTTCAGACCAACCTGCATCAATAATTGATACTAGATTATTCTTTCTATTTCCAATAATATTTTTTAATTCAGTTATCTCAATGTCGAATATATCTGGATTTCTACTATCTGAAGCAACAATAGTAAGATTATTATTTATATTTGAAGATCCATAACCTGCAAAATAGAATAACGCTGGTGAACTACAGGATTTATCCACTAATTGCTTAAACTCATCAATAATATTGTTTCTCTTCGCTTCATCATTAATTAATACTTTAATGTTTCCTTCACTAAAATTGAGTTGATTAATTAATACATCTCTCATCAATTCAATATCATTTTTAACTCCTCTAATAGGTCTAAGAGGATCAATTGTATCTGTTGAATAACTTCCTACTCCTACCAATAATGCATTCTTGAAATCACTGCTATTTAGTTTTTCTAGGTTATTAATAGTTTCCTTGATTTGGCAATAATACAATGTATCATCAATATTTGATGCGTAATGTTTTAAGATATCAAAGGCTTGATCGTATAAATAATCATGTATTTGAGACTTCCAGATCTTGAAACTAATACGTCTATTATTAAAATAATTTTTATTCTGAATTTTTTTTAACTCCTTTAATGCTCGTTTATAATCTTTTTTAGACAAAAAAGCAGTAGCAAATTTTTCAAGATATAATGAGGACAAATATGAATTTGAAAAGTATTTTATTCTTTGGTTAAGAAAAGAAAACTTTTGGTTCAATACTTTCAAATCTAGAGAATGTAGATTACTAAAGTATAACTCTTCTATAACTGTATGATATTCGGAGCGATCATTAAATATTTGCTTGTTGTTATCCCCGATAATAGTTAGCTTTTTTTCTGGGCCGGAATAATTCTTGTCCTCTCTAATTTTTGAGCATAATTCTTCAAGAGTTAGGTTGTTAGACGAATTTAATAGTTGTTGCGATAAGCAATATGAGAACATACCATACTTTTTATCCTGAAACGTACTTTCTAAACCTACTTTTCCAGCAATCAAAGATAAATTATTGTCTTGTATCTCCCAATTGTCTTCATGTAATCCTACTGTATCAAGAGTTAATAGCTTGTTGCAAGACTTAAAGCTATGAATAATTTTAAAA
>JBCCYD010000159.1:0-12526 GCA_039190385.1 Cyanobacteria bacterium P01_F01_bin.143
GCAATCCAAAAGACAATAGTAAATTAGGAATCAAACGAGTCACATAATCTACTTTTTCACAACTAAAACTCTTGCCTAAAATACGACATTTTTCTTGGCTATAGCTACCGTCAATGATTGCTGTCGTATTAATCGATTCACTACTATTTTGTGATCTATTAAACAGTTCCAAACGTTTTTCTATTTGGTGAAGAATATTGGGCTTTCTTTCTATTCCTGTTTCATCCAGTAATCTTTTGAGATTCTTCACTGTATTTGATAGATCTTGGTAAAGAGAGAATCTCGATATGATAGATATTATAGTAGGAATAATAACTAAAAATATTGCCAAAAACACCAGATAACCAGGCAATATTCTGATAATGTTCAAGATTTGTTCCATTTACTACACCGCGCCTAATATTAACTGGGATATTTTGCCTGAGATAGGGCATGTCATCAATTAAAAAAAAAGTGCCTTCTTCGGTGTTTTCACGACCTACTGCGTCGAAAAATGTTCTCCATAGCTCTGCTATGCAGAACATTTTTCTTCTTGTATCTCGCAAAAACTCTCTCAAAGGCATCTTCTCCTTCAAATGACGACACGCCCCAATTAATTAACTGCTTTCAATTTTACCGAGGCTGTTACTTTTATCCTTTACCCTTGTAAATCACATCAAGAAATATAGACATATAATTTAAGGTTTTTACTATATTCTGGAATTTTGATATTTGGCAGATCCAGCAAGTAAACTTGTGTTTAAAGTATTCTTCTTCGTTTCTTAGTGATTTCCTTAGTGATTTCCGTAAGCGATGGCATTGAAAACACTGAGAATTAATCGCTTGCAAAGTAATTTTAAGATTCCCATGAAGCAAAACTTGCTTTTGGATATTATTCGATGAATATTAGATAAATTATGCCATTGCCTAGTTATTTCTTATAGTCATTAACCACAACAGTATGTCATAAAAGGAAAAGAAGAAAAGCTAAGAGTATCGCTTAAACACAATAGATTAGGTAAGGACAAAACAATGGTTACAGTACAAAGCGAAAGAATAACAAGCAAAGCAACAGAAGAAAAGCATATTGCCAAAAATGTCATGGAAGAATTGGTAACCGAAGAAATTAACAAACAATTAAAACGTTACCCAAGAAAGGTTGCTAAATTCATCAATCAAGTAGAAGTTTTCACTTATGCGCTTAATAGACTACCTCCTCTCTATGCCTCTTCTCACAAAGGGTTCAATAGACAAAAAATTAGAGGAAAAGCCGAATTACAAATTACCATAACTAGGACAGTCAGAGATGGGATTAAACAAGTTCAAAACGATTTGATCCGTATTTCTAACCCTTTGACTATGGAATTAAATTCCGTAGAACAAGAATTGGCAGAGGCGCAAGAAGCTTTACAAGAACTATCAGTATTTTTCCCAACTAAAAACCTTTCTTGGAAAAATATTAATAAGATAGTAAAACCTATTTTAATCAAACTAAACGAAAAGCAAAAAAGACCTTCAAATGCTAAGCGTAATAATTTATCTAGTTGGGATGCGAATGCTCCTAGTAGATAAAGAAAATAAGACTTAAAATAGAGAAGACATCCTATTGATTATTATCTGGTAAATTCAAATTTTTAGGAGTAGTGCCCGACAATGATTTTTCTAGACCTTGAAAAGTCAGGCTTGTTTGCACTTGTTGTTCTAATTTTTCAGTAGAAGAAAGTAAATTACTGAGACCATCAATTAAATTCCTAATATCATTACGAAAATTGGGATCTCCTGTAATATCCTCCAAATCAGAAGTTATCTTTTGAGCATTAGCAAAAGTTACTCTAGCTGAGTCTAAAGTTTGTTGTAAATTAACTAATGTATTGGGATCGCCAAAAGTATCAGAAATACCTTTTAGATTAGCAGAAGTATCAGCAGCATTAGCAGTCAAGGTTTCTAGATTTTTGATGAGTTCTGTGGTGTCTGCACTAGCAACAGTATTATCTAGTTGAGTTACTAAACTATACAAACTTTCACTGGTAGTACTAATACTATTGAGGGTATTCGCTAATTGAGTACGGTTTTCATTTAAAAGTTCATTAGCATTATTTGCTAGTTGAGTTAATTGTTCGGCTGTTTCTTGATACTGCTCGGCCGTAGTATCGATCACTTCAGAAGAGGTTTGGGCAACATCAGTAATCGCTTTGGCTGCATCGGAAAAAGTCTCCAATTCTTGGTTAACATCTCCTATCAATAAGGAAACATCTTCAGAAAGCTTGGCGATTTCAACAGCAGCAATCGAAGCATTTTTGGCCGCTAAACCCACATTTTCAAAAATTTCTGGGTTATTTGATAGCCTAGTATTTAATTCGTACATGATCGGCAAAAGATCATCTAAGGTGACTGCGGTTTCCCCTTTTAGGAGATCACCATCACAGATAATAAGATTTAGATTGGCACATTGTTGACTCAGCGGATTACTGTTGCTAGCTTCGGTGGGTAAGGCTGCTACTGGCGGTTGAATATCAATGAAAGTTTCGCCAATCAAACCAGAACTACTAGCTTGTATCTTAGAACCCTGGGGAATGAGAAACTTAGCAGAAGCGATTTCCATCGTCACTTCAACCCCATTTATTTTAGGGTCAATTTTTTTGATATTGCCGATTTTTAGCCCTCGATAACGGATCGGATCACCAGCTGTAATCCCATTAACATCGTCAAATTGGGCAGTGATTTGATATTTATTTTGTCCAAATTGAACACCTCGCAACCAAAAACTAATGCCGCCGAAGATAGCTATTCCTGCAACTATTAATAAGCCTAAAGAACCTTCTTTGAGAGAACGCGATCGCAACATAATTTATAGGGCCTCTAAGAATAAAAATCTATTGTACATGTTCAATCACTTGAATTGGTCCTTCTGTACTAGCACTAAAAAATTGTCTTACCAAAGGATTATCAGTATTATCAATCTCGTCAATCTTTCCTGTCCACTGAATTTTACCTCCATAGAGAAAAATCACGCGATCGGCAGTTCGTCGAATAGTGCTTTCTTGGTGGGAAACCATGATATAAGTCCCGCAAGTTCCTTGTAATTGTCGCACTAAATCTTCGATGATTGTCGAGGCAATCGGGTCTAATCCTGCCGTAGGTTCATCATAAAGAATTACTTCGGGTTTACTTTTGGGATCTTTGGGATTGGAGATCACCGCACGAGCAAAACTCACTCTCTTGCGCATTCCTCCGGATAATTCTGCGGGATAGCGATCGCCTGTACCCTTTAAGCCAACAACTTCTAATTTATCCGCTACGATCTGGCGAATCTCTTTAGAAGATAGCTGAGAATTTTCATAGAGCGAAAAACCCACATTTTCTGCTACAGAGAGCGAGTCGAACAAAGCGGCTTGCTGAAACACCATGCTCATCCCCAGCAAGTCGCCCCGCTCTTCGATGAATCCCGTACATTTTCGTCCTTTAAGGTAAATTTCTCCCTCATCCAAGGGTAACAATCCAGCAATCAGCCTCAGAATTGTGGATTTTCCCGTTCCCGAAGGCCCAATAATAACTAGGGCTTCTCCTCGATAAATTGTCAGATCAATTTTATCTAAGATAACGTTATTCCCAAAGGCTTTGGATACACCCTTGAGTTCGATTAATGGTTCGTGTTGATTACAATCAGATTCCATTGGGGAGTAATGAGTAATGAGTAATGAGTAAGAAGTAAGAAGTAAGAAGTAATGAGTAATCAATCATTTTCCTCTTTCTTTGCTCCTTGCTCCTTAATTTATTCGTCTATATCGAGACCAAAAACCCGAGCTACGGATTTTCCTACTTTATAACCTGAATCAATGGATTCTAGAGGATCTTTTCTGAGACGATGGCGCAAACAAAGGACAATCACACGACGGATATCATCTACAGTGACCTCTGTTCGTCCTTCAAACGCCGCGATCGCCTTGGCTGCCCGATTTGTCACAATATCACCTCGCAAACCATCAACATCTAGCTCAGAGCAGATCTCAGAAATTTTTACCCGCAAATCATAATCGAGCACAACCTGGGGTAATAACTTTTGAGCTTCAACAATCTTTTCCTGGAGTTGTTCTTGTTCTTGGCGATATTTAATGCAAAATTCTGGGGGATTAGCATCAAATTCTCCCCTTTGCTCAACAATTTTTACTCGGAGGTCTGGTTCTTTTACCGTCCGAATTTCAGCATGCATACCAAAGCGATCTAATAATTGGGGTCGTAATTCTCCTTCTTCGGGGTTTCCTGAGCCGACCATGACAAATTGTGCTGGATGACGAATGGAAATGCCTTCTCTTTCTACGGTATTCCAACCACCAGCAGCTGAATCGAGAAGCACATCTACTAAGTGATCATCGAGTAAGTTCACCTCATCTACATAGAGAATGCCCCGATTAGCTTTGGCAAGTAGTCCTGGTTCAAAAGCTTTGACTCCTTCAGAAAGAGCTTTTTCAATGTCAATGGTGCCACAAACTCGATCTTCTGTTGCACCTAGAGGAAGATCTACCATTTGTACTTTTTTCTTGACAACTTCCAAGGGAATTTGCTGTTGTAATTTTTCTTTGACTTCTTCGCTCATTAAGTCCATATCTTGAGGATCACTATTAAAAGGATCTCCAGCTACCACATCAATTTCAGGTAACAAGTCGGCTAAGGCCCGAATCGTTGTCGATTTGCCAGTTCCGCGATCGCCCATGATCATGACGCCACCAATTTTGGGATCAATGACATTGAGAATTAGAGCTAGTTTCATTTCTTCCTGACCCACGATCGCCGTGAAGGGAAATACTACTCGACTTGTTTTTGGTGGTGCTTGGACTGTTGCCGTCATATCAATTCTTTTATCTAAACTACTCTAAAGGATGACAATAAAATATTCCGCAGCGAATGATGCTGTTAATTATTTTTTTAGAAACGTACTTCATTTTGCCATGTTTTAGCTTTCTTAGGATCGGGAAAGTCTTGGTTCATTACTCTAAATGTATATTCTGAGAGGCTCAAAGGAGAAATGCGATCGCGATTAACTGAAGAAACAGAAGAGTTTTTTTATAAATCTATACATTTAGAATCATCGTATTTATCTTGAATATCTTTATCCAACTGATGCATCGGTAATACTAATATCAAACTTTTAAAGGGATTTCCCTCTCTCTTTAATGTTTCGTCATTATGCAAAGCTAAACCACTCAAGAATTTGATTTTTTGTTTTTCTTGTAGTGTTTCCTGCTTAAAAATATCTTGATATGCGTAAACATATCTAATCGCAACAGATGTTGTTTTCGTACTGGTGGAAGCTGGCTGAGATAAAGCAACCATTAAATTAAATGATAGTTATCGTTAAACGAGAGTAAAATTTGGGAGCAAAAAAATCAGGTTGTAGAATTTTCACCAATGCCAAAATTAGCCCCTAAACCACTCCGATTAGATGAGGAACGCCAAGAACTAGAAAAGCTTCTAGCTCGTCACAGCACAGGTCAACAAATTGCCAAAAGAGCCAAGATTGTAAGGAACAAGGAATAGTCGAAAGCATCTCTCGCCAAGACATGTGGGAAGATTACTAGAGGAGGCAACATTAAAACCGCAGCAGTCAGAATACTGGCTTAATCCCCCCCCGACGAAAAATCAGAAGAAAAGATAAAAGATATTTGTAATTTATACGAGGAAGCTGAAAATCTGAGAGCTCAAGGAGAAAGAGTCATTAGCACCGATGAAATGACAGGAATTCAAGCTCTAGAGCGCTTTGCGCCGGATAAACCAATGAGACCAGGGAAGCCGACGAAAAGAGAATTTGAATACATTCGCCATGGAACTCAAACCCTGATTGCGAGTTTCGATGTCACTCAGGGCAAAATTGTACATGAAACTATTGGTCAGACTCGTACCGAAATTGATTTCGCAGCTCATCTAAAATCAATGATTCGGGCGGCACCTAGTGTCAAGAAATGGCATCTGATAATGGACTGCTTAAATACACATCAATCAGAATCTTTAGTTCGTTGGGTAGCATCAATCGAAGGGATACCCGCAGTTACGTTGGGAAAAAAAGGAAAATCAGGAATTCTTCAATCAATGGCGACTAGAGCTCAATTTTTAAGTAATTGGGAGCACTTTATTGTGTTTCACTACACACCAAAACATGGTTCTTGGTTGAATCAGATCGAGATCTGGTTTAGTATTCTGATGCGAAAGCTTCTCAAACGGAGCAGCTTTCTTAGTCAGGGGGATTTAGCGGCTAAGATTCTCGATTTTATTGCCTACTATAATGACAAGATGGCCAAACCTTTCAAGTGGACTTATAAGGGCAAAGCTTTAACTGCATGATGGTTGTCTTATTTACGCCAGCTTCCACTAGCCTGGCAGAAAAAACCAGGAATACCAATGGGACAAGCAATAACAGCTCAAATCTTATCCAACAATTCAGAGATAGCAAAATTTTCATAAATTGGTTAACAGACTTATTTGATACTTGAATAACGAATACCAAAATATCTCTATTTTTAATTGATCAAAAATTATTTCTAACTTTTGACTCTTGACTCTTGACTTCTGACTTCAAAACAATGTCCCAACAATTCACCCCCCAATCAACAAAAGACGGCTCCTACACCTTTTTTTCTGATGAATTCCAAGAAGCCTTTCATTCCTTTCATGGAGCCAAACAAGAAGCAGAAATAAAATTCGTTCAGCCCACCTTAATCAAAAAACTCGCCCAAACCCAAAACTCAATCCGCATTCTCGATATCTGTTATGGATTAGGCTACAACAGTGCTGCGGCAATAGAAGCAATCTGGCAAATTAGTCCCCAATGCCATATCGATTTAGTCGCCCTCGAAATATCCGCTGCTGTGCCTCAACAAGCGATCGCGCATAACCTCCTAGACCAATGGCGATCGCCAATACCCCAACTCTTAACCGACTTAGCTCAAAATCATTTCGTAACCCAAGATTATTTTCAAGGCAAACTCCTGCTTGGTGATGCCAGACAAACCATTCAACAACTTGAAACTTGGCAAGCAGATGCGATTTTTCTCGATCCCTTCTCCCCACCCAAATGTCCTCAACTATGGACAGTAGAATTTATCGCTAAAGTAGCTCAATGCTTAGCACCTCAAGGGAGACTAGCAACCTATTCTTGTGCCGCAGCAGTTCGTAGCTCTTTACTGCTAGCTGGACTAAAAATTGGTTCGACCAAAGGAGTGGGCAGAAAATCACCTGGAACAGCGGCAGCCTATGTTGAAGAAAATTTAACTCCTATTTCTCAGCAAGAATATGAACATTTGCAAAGTAAAGCTTCTATTCCCTATCGCGATTTTTACTTACGTAATTCTACTGAAAATATTTGCGAACTTCGAGCTCAAGAACAGCAAAATAGTACTTTAGAATCAACAAGTCAGTGGAAAAAACGTTGGTTACGCCCAAATAATTAAAAAATCATAAATTAAAATACGTAAAGATACTATGGTCAAGATTACGAGAATGAATCAAAATGGCAAGGCAGCATTGGAATGTCAGTAAAATCGCGGATTTCAAAATTACGCAAAATGCTCATAATAGTAAAAATGGCATTTTTAAAATTACGATAATATAGCAATCGATAGAATTTTGATCCAGATGTTTAGACTTTGGATTACAACCATAGCTCTTGACCATAAATTAGGCTAGAGACAGAGGTTGGGATTCTTGAGACGTAGAATTTAACAACTTCTGTGAAAAAGAATGATGATTGAGACACTGTCTGGTTTAACCCTAACCGCTAAAACTAATTTTCCTGCTGTGAATCACTCTCCTCAAATATCAGCTAACGTCATGGTAATTGACGATCGCCCTCTCAGTCGGATGACAGTGGTCGATTTGCTAACTGTTGATGGTTACAACGTCTTAGAATCGGATGGAGAATCGGCAATTTTAGATTTTGTTGCTGATCAACAACCTGATTTAGTTCTATTAGATGTTGGCCTCAATGAAAGTAACGGTTTTGATGTCTGTCGGCAACTCAAAGCCGATATTAGAACTAAAGATATTCCCATTGTTCTAATGACAGTTGGAGATCGCAGGGAACATCGTCTGCAAGTAATGGAAGCAGGAGCGGATGATTTTCTTGTCAAACCCTTGGACCGACTGGAATTATCCACCAGAGTCAGAACTTTAATTCGCCAAAAGAAATTAAATGAAGGCTTAGATCAAACTGAACAGGTTTTATTCTTGATTGCCAAAGCGGTCGAAAGTCGCTCCACAGACCGGGGCGGTTCCTGTGCCAGAGTTGCCGACCTAGTAAAAGAATTTGGCGAATATCTTCAAGTTAGTCCAGAAGAAATTGAAGACTTAGTGTTTGCTGCTCATCTTCATGATATCGGCACGATCGCCATTCCTGATTCGGTGATGCTCAAAGAAGGGGAATTAACCTCCGAAGAAACTGAACTAGTCAAACAACATGTTCTAATTGGCGAAAAAATTTGTCAGCCATTGCGCAATCGTTGGGGAGTCCTACCCATTATTCGTCATCACCATGAACGCTGGGATGGCACGGGTTATCCTGATGGACTATCAAATTCAGACATTCCCTTCCTCGCTCAAGTTTTTCAAATTATTGATATTTACGACGCCTTAACCAGCGATCGCCCTCACAAGAAAGCTTATACGCCCAATGAGGCATTAAAGATTATTACCGAAGAAACAAGCAAAGGCTGGCGTAACCCTTATTTGGTAGCCCAATTTACCGCTTTCGTTCATAACTCGGAGAGCAATAAGGCACAATTATCCTAAAAACTTTTGCGCTCTAAGGCGAACTCACGTTATACTCCGAGCGGATTAACCATAAGCAATAAGTAGAACATATATGGTAGCGGTAGCAATTTTAGCAGCAGGGCGCGGAACTCGCATGAAATCCGATCTCCCCAAGGTATTGCATTCTCTTGCAGGACGATCACTAGTGGAAAGAGTCATTGATAGTTGTCAATTACTAGAGCCAGATAAAAAAATTGTCATTATTGGTTATCAAGGAACGAAAATTCAACAGGAATTAAGACACATTAAAGAGCTAGAATTTGTTACCCAAACAGAGCAATTGGGTACAGGTCATGCCGTACAACAATTAATTCCTCATTTACAAGATTACCAAGGAGATCTCTTGGTTTTAAATGGTGATGCTCCTTTGTTACGGAAGACTACTCTGCATCAGTTAGTCAAAACTCACCAAGAAAAAGGCAATGCTGCAACATTATTGACCGCTAATTTACCGAATCCCCAAGGTTATGGTCGCGTTTTTTGCGATCGCAATAACCTAGTCAGCCAAATCGTCGAAGATCGAGATTGTAGCCCCGCACAAAAGCAAAATAATCGAGTTAATGCAGGAATCTATTGCTTTAACTGGCAAAAGTTGGCTCAGGCCCTACCAAAACTTTCGACAAATAATGATCAACAGGAATATTATCTAACCGAAGTCGTTGATTATCTTGACCAAGTAATGGCAGTTGATGTCGTTGATCATTTAGAAATTACTGGCATAAACGATCGCAAACAATTATCCGCCGCCTATAATATTCTTCAAAATAGAATTAAAGACCATTGGATGAAAGCTGGAGTGATGATGATCCAACCAGAAACCATCACCATTGACGAAACAGCACAGTTAGAGCCAGATGTAGTTATTGAGCCTCAATCTCATATCCGAGGCAATACTGCGATCGCAGCTGGCAGTCGTATTGGCCCAGGAAGCTTGATTAATAATAGTAAAATTGCAGCTAATGTAACGGTTCTATATTCCGTAGTGAGTGATAGTGAAATCGCTGAAAATACGTCTATAGGACCCTATGCTCATTTACGAGGAACAGCGCAAATTGGGGCAAATTGTCGGATTGGTAATTTTGTTGAGATTAAAAAAAGTAGCTTAGGAAATAATACTAATGCGGCCCATCTATCTTATTTAGGTGATGCTACTCTTGGCGATCGCGTTAATATCGGAGCAGGAACCATCACTGCCAACTATGACGGAGTGAGAAAACATCAAACGATCATTGGTAGTGGGACCAAGACAGGTTCTAATAGTGTCATGGTCGCACCACTGACTCTAGGTGAGAATGTCACCGTCGCAGCGGGTTCTGTCGTAACCAAAGATGTTCCCCCCGATGCCTTAGTAATTGCCCGTGCCAGGCAAAAAGAAATTCCCAACTGGCCCAACGGTAAAAAATAAAAATTTTTTGGTCAGTATTTGTCAGTCGATAGTCAAATGTATAGCTAAATGCTTATTGAACTGAACAATTGGTTAATCGCTAAGTTTCTTCTTGCGTAAACGAGATATAACCCAAATTCCTCCCACTCCTATCAATCCTATAGTAGGAGAAAATCTGAAAGGCACATTTTGAATATTATCAAAAGTGAGTGTCGTGTTACGATAAGCCGGAGAAAATTCTTCAGGAGCAAAAGGAGTAACGGGGGAAACAGGAGAAAAAGTCTCAAAACCAGGAATTGTCCTATTACTAAAAGTGGGGGACGAGAATATGGTAGGTTCGGGGCTTTCGGTGTTTTCATTGATCGTAACAGGGACGTCGCTTTCATTGCTGAAAACATAGATAAAATTATCTATACCAAAACCATCAAAACCATCATTAGCACTACGGAAAGTAAGGGTTGTGAAGCTCTCGTCAGCAATAAATCCCAAAAATTCTGTATTCAGAGGAATTGTTCCTACTGGATTAGAGCCAGCACTTAATTCAGTAGCTCCTTGACTAGTGATATCATCAAAATCCGCGCCAAAAGCTGTGATGGGGGAATTAAATGTGATTGTAAAATATGAATCACTGTCTGTGTGCCCCAAAATCATCTGAGTTCCATCTACACTAAAAGACGGAACTTCAAAGCCACCGTCATTTGGTGAATCAATGATTTGTCGGTGACCAACTCCATTAAGAATAAAATCGCCTACATTGAGATCTGCGCGATTGAAGGCCGTATCAGATTCATAAGAATTAAAATCTTCCTCACTAACATCACCTCCGACTGCCGATTCCCAAGATTCGCGATCGCTAAAGCTTGTCAAAGTAAAAGCATTAGTTGGGGTAGTGATTCCCCCAACTGCTACTAAGATTGCTAGTCCCGTGAAAATCTTAGGTAATTGCAGTTTTCTCATGATTCTCAAATTTATCTATTTGATGTGATTTGCCTTAATCATGAAAAACTTACGAAAGAACAACTGTGATCTTTATCGACTATTGGAGTGATTTTGATTTAGGAAAATGGTTTATTCTCCATTATTGACAAAAAAAATCGGGAAAACTTTACAAGTAACATAATCATCAAAGACTAAGCTAATTGTATAGTTTTCCCTAATATCAAATCAATCAACAAGTTTAATTAGTTTTCCGAAGTAACCAATTATCCTAGGAAAGAGAGTTGATAACATAGTCAAGAAGAGCATTGTACTCAAGAAGAGCTTGAGCAGAAAGGTCACGAGGTGCACAACCACGGTTACGAGCATAAGTTAGAGCTTCTACGTAGGGAGCAGTGGGAAGACCTAATGCACGATATACTTCGCGTTGTCCAGCAATTCCCCATTCATCAAGAGGACCAGTTCCACCAACTACCAAAGAATAGTTGATTAGACGTAGGTAATGTTTTACATCACGAAGACATTTGTCTTTGAAAGTTTGAGTGGAGTTAGCTTCTCCAGCATCATTAAGATAGCCGTATTTTTTGATGCAAGCATCATAAGCTTCTTTTGCTACATTGTCGATGTTGCCAGCTAATTTTTCAGCAGCTTCCATACGTGCAGCAGCGCGTTGTAGACTACCTTGTACGGATTCTAGGTCGGAAGAGCTGGGGAAACGTCCCGCAGCATCAGCAGCAGTTACAACTGTGCTTACAACTGATTTCATTGTGTTTTCTCCTGAATGGTTTTTTATGTTTTTATAAGATTTTTGCCTAATTTACTCTTAGGCTTCGATTCACAAAGCAGTGTGAATTAACTACTAGCTAACAGCAGCAACTGCACGGTCGAAGTAGCTTGCAGCTTCAGCAGCTAATGCAGAGCAATCGCCTTGAGCTGTTTCGTTTTTCTTATATTTAGCACCAGCTTGTGCTTCAGTGTTAGTGCCAGAGATATGAGCAACCGAAGAAGCTTTCATAATTCCCAAAGCACGAGCAGTAGAAGTAGTAGGAACTCCTAGAGCAGCATAAGTTTCTTTTAAACCATTCAAGCAACGATCTTCTAATACGGAAGCATCGCCAGCTAGAAGAGCGTAGGAGATATAACGAAGAACAATTTCGCCATCTCTTAAGCAAGCAGCCATACGACGGTTGGGGTAGCAGTTACCACCAGCTTGGATAAGACCAGTGTTTTCACAAATCATTCCAGCGATCGCGTCAGATACGATGCAGCTTGCGTTACTAGCTACTGCATTTACTGCATCAAGACGTTTGTTACCATCAGCGATGAATCCTTTAAGAGCAGAAATTTCTGCTTCGCCGATGCAAGCAGTTTTAGAATCAGCTGCAACTACAGCTCTAGAAAAAGCGTCAAGCATTGAGCTCTCCTTTA
>JBCCYD010000160.1:0-12379 GCA_039190385.1 Cyanobacteria bacterium P01_F01_bin.143
ATCTATCCGAAAACCGCGTGTTCGACTGATCATTGCTCCGTTCCCTGACCGACAAAAGAATCAAGAGGATTTCTTCTTTTCGCCAAATTCTCAAATCCCCTTGACAACTGCTATTTCAGCTTAAGTTGTCACCAATGGGGTGTCACTTATGTTATCTGCCAACTTTTATAGAACTATTGGCGGTATTTAAATTGCTTAATTTTTGATAGGTTGATCATTGGAAATCTATGCGATTATTCTTTATGCTCAATTTACGCAAAATAGTTAGGTACAGCATTGTATTAGGACACTAGAAGAATTAGGTATTTGTACCGAAGAATTTTAAGAAATGTTTCTCTATATTAAGAGCGAGTCATTAATTACCGATAAACCTTTCTTGCTCCTTGAACGTAGCTAATCAAATGAGTATTTCCATTGCTGAAGCCGCCCGATTGTTACGCACTAATCAACAGTTCGTTTATCAACAACTTAGAAATGGACAATTAACTAGCAGAAATGTTTCTGGTCGCCGCGTTATTACTGAAGGTGGTCTTCAAGAATACGTTGCTCGCAAACAACGTCGAAAAGTTAACCCAAGAAGATCTCGCTTTAATCGAATCACTTAAATATAATTTTTTTAGTATTTCTGACTTATAAATATAGCAAAAAAAGATCATGCCCTATTCTGCAATACAGCATCCTGATGGCCGCTGGGGAATTTACTACGAACTAGAGCTTCTAGCTACTGTTGGTTCTAAGGAAACCTGTAATCACCTGCTCTATTCCTTAAATTCTCACCTTCAGCGAAAGTTGAAGAAATCCCATTCCACTAGAAGGAAAAAGAGTAAATCTCTTGTTTTGACTTGATTTCTTGGGGAAATTACTTACTATCGAAAGCCTCTAATAACTAAGAACAATTAGCCATTAGCAAATAAATTAAAATCGACGTTGATACTCTACTCTAATCTCTTGGGAATTAGGAACCCCATAATTGTAAGTCGAGCGAATAGAAGAATCTTTATTAATTTCATAGATGCCCTCTAGATCAGGAAAAACATGTAAATAATCCAAACCGATTCTTCTACCAAACTTCACGACTCTGCTATCAAAAACATAAAAAACTCTTCGATAAGCAGGATCGATCACAAAGGTATTAACACCCAAATCAAATAACTCCGACTGACTGCTAGTCGCCAAAGTTTCGGCAAACGACAAAAATTCATTACCCAACAAAGTCGTAATTTCCTTCTGACTGCGGAAAGGAATACTCGTTAATTCCACACCAGATAAATCTAAAGAGTCGCTTTCATCTGCCGTTAAAGCTTCACCATTGAAACATGCTGTGAGTTTATCCAACTCTGCTTTGCTGTAATAACCCTCAGCTTCCAATAGAGGAGTATCAGTAGGACGAATCACACAATCATTTTCCGTTGCCAAAATAGGTAAAATGTCTGTGGTTTCTCCATCAATAACCAAATTTACCGTAATCGAATTGCGATAATTTACCTGAGAAATTGGATCATTAATTTCATTACTACCCAATTCTGCTGTCCTACTATCGGCCTCATCAAATTCATTAATTGTCGCTTGAAATATTAGATCTAAATAGGGATTCAAGATTCCCGCTTCAGGGGAGAAAACCACTGTATTTTCTCGTGAGCGATCTACTAGGAATTGATTACTCAAGAAGTTAATCCAGGCTTGCCCTAAAGTAATAGTTCCCTCGGGCTTAATATTACTCGGATCATCCACCGTTCCATTGACCACCAGATCTCCATCAATATCAATTCTAAACAAAGGATTTTGTCGAATACTTATATCTGCCAAAGCAATTTGAAAATTATCCAGAGTGGTGACAAAGCCAGATGCTGGGGCTTGGTTATCCGTTTCCGTTGCCGCAACAGTTGTTCTGCGAGTGTTGTTTTGCGCTACTTCTGTGACATCGCTATCGGAGGGGGCGGCTGCGGGAGGTTTGGGAATATAAACTCTACCCTTACCAATAGTTAGATCTCCCCCAATCACTGGTTGCAAAGCTGCCCCTGTGACATTAATATCTCCGGCAACTCCTCCCTTATAGAGCTTTTCAATATTAATATCTCCTTCCTCGGGAAGATTCACTGTCAGAGGATTTTCCAAATTATTAACCACGCTCAGCAATGGCAAAGAACCATAAACCGATAAATCTTTTTCGGCAAAAGTTCCCGTCAAACTTTCTACAGTTAACATTTGATTATTCAACGTAACTTGCCCCGTGCCTTGAAAAGGTGCTGAGAAAAAGGGCGTTACGAGATTAACTTGAGAATTATCTAGATTAACAACTCCTGTGGCAACCAGATCATATACAGGAATAGCTTTTTCGAGATCCAAAAGTGCAGTGACTTTCACATCCACATCTCCTGTGCCGCCAACCCAATCTAAATATCCACCACTGAGAATACCCAGAAGAGCAAAAGCTTCGGTGTCTAGTTTGACCTCAGCGTCTACGCGATCGCTGGTCCCAGGAATAATGGGGTAGGGTACTGTCGCATCTACATGAATAAAAGATGGTTCAGTAGTATCAAATTGCAGTCTGGTACTGTCATAATCAAATTGACCAACAAACTGCTTCGGTAAAGGATTGCCATTAAAATATCCATCAACAAAAGCAACTTCGCCTTTAAGCTGGGGCTTTTCAAGCGTACCCGTTAATTTACCATTAACATTAATTGCGCCGTCTGCATCAACAGGTAGCTCAACAAATTTACCAATGGTATCTAAGGTTAGATCCGCCACTCCGAAACTCAGATCTTCTTCCTCAGTAGATAACTTACCCGATGCCGAGAACACAGTCTCTTCTACCTGTAATTTAGCTGTTTCAAGATTAAGCGTTGTACCCTGTAAATCTCCATCAACTAGGATTTGGGGAATTTTGATTGTAGAACTTGCTTCTCTAACTAATCCTTCCGATTGGGAGATCTTAAAAAATTTCTCTTGTGGTTCCCATTGCCAGTCGTTGGCCTCGATTTTAAAGTCAGCTTCTGGCTCTTCGATTGTCCCACCAAAACTTATCAGCCCCGTATATTTTCCTTGAATATCCAATTGTGTGGGCACTCCACTTTGTTCCCTTTCTGCCGCTAGTTTTTGGATGGCATTTTCTATTTGCTGTAGTCGATCAATTTGGGCTTCAATCGAATCATTTACTCCCTCTATTTCGTTTCTAGGAGTGATTTCGGCTAATGCTCCATAATCGGGATTATTAAAAAGATTGATCGCATCTTGAACAGTAAACCAGCGTAAAGTCGTAAAGATATCTTCAATATAGGCTTCGGGAATCTCTAGCTTTCCATCCATTTCGGCTGTTTGTAAATTTAAGGCAGCACTCAAATTATATTGACTATCAATTAAATCCAGAGTCGCAGTGGTCAACTCAGCGACATTACTATTCGGATCATATTTAAAGTCAGCCGTTACCTGATCGGCATTAATATAACCGACTCCTGGTTCTGTAACTTTTACTTGACCATCGGCACCAAAATTAAAAAGATTAAGATTGATTTTTCCTGTAGTTTCACCAGCCAAATTCCCTTCAAGGCCAGCCGCTTTCCCTGGGGCCAACGCCAGTAAACTTAAAGGAAAATTGTTAATATCCAAAGCAAAGATCTGCTGTTGCTTGTTCCCTGTAACAATAATTGGCTCGTCAGTATTTTCTCCCTGACGGAATTCTAAGTTCGTAGGTAAATAGGGCAAAGTACAATCACTGGTTGTACAAGGCTCGGCCGCTACAGCAATTACATCTCGATTTCCTCGCAAATTTAACGCAATTTCCGAACCCGAATTAACATCAACCTTGCCTGCCATCACAGGATCAAAATCAACATTATTAACCCCAAAATCCAAAAGTTGTAAATCGCCAAGCAACTTAACATTCCCAGGATCGATAGGTGCAGAAATCAGGTTTTTGCCATTAAATACACCGTTAAATTTAGTTTTACCAGCAATATTAACGCTATCGGCTACTAATTCATTATCATTACTCGCGATCGCAACCAGCTCTTTAATGGGCAATTGATCAAAATCAACATTGGCAGCCACATCGAGATTGGCATCTGAAAGATCGGGATTACTCGTAATATCTGAGAAATTCAAATTGCCACTGGCATTGAGCTGTTGGGCTCCCGATTGGACAGCGACTTGATCAATGGAAATGGGAATATTGATTTCGTTATTCAGCAGAGGACTAATATCACCGCTAATATCTATCTGGGCGTCAATATCCTCAATATCCAAAGAAGTGAGACTACGGCGGGAAACAGTATTCAATAGAGCCGCTGAACTAATATCATTAGCATCGATATTGGTGGAAAATTGATTATTATTCAGTTGCGCGATCGCGTTGACAGCTCCCCCAGCGAGATCCAAATCGGCATCAACATCAGCCCTGAAACTGCTGAGATCTCCATTCTCCGCAAAAGCTAATAACTGTTGCAGTTCTCCAGAAAAACTAGTAGCACTCGATCGCAGATTGGCATTAACAGGTAAAGCCGCGACAATCCGATTTAAATTGATACTATTAGTGTTGACATTACCACTAACAATTCCCGAATCTAATTGGCTATCAACCGCGATCGCATTACCATCAACATCTAAACCAAGATCAGCATCTAATTTAAAGCTATCGAGTTTTTGCTCTTCGGCGAAGGCTAATAATTCCTCTAGTTTGCCAGAAACATTAATGATGCCCCGATTCAGATTAGCCGAAACAGGTAATAGATCCTCGACAAATGGCTGTAGCGCAATATTATCTGTGGTGGTTGTTGCCTCAATTACTCCTGAATTTAATTGGCTATTGACTGCAACCTTACCGCGATTGATATCTAGATCGACATCGGCAACTGCGGTAACTTTATTGGGGTCAAGCTCGTCTAGTCTGCCATTTAATTGAACATCTAAATTATCGACAGATACCGGGCGATCGAGATTGACATTGGGAATTTCTAGTGCCGATAAAAAAGGTGTAAGATAGAGAGCATTGGCGTTAACATCAGCTTGCCATTGATTTGTTTCGAGATCCGCGATCGCGTCAACATCGGCAACTCCATCACCCACACTAACCTGGGTATTTTGTACCTGTAATTGATTATTCGAGAAGAACACTTCCCCAGAGCCAGCAACATTGGTTGCCGTTCCAGTCTCTGCTTCCGGGATTTGCCAATTAACCACCGCATTGAGATCGCTAATCGTACCCATTACCTTACCTTGAGCAGTTAAATTATTGACAGTCACCTCAGCTGGTAGCTCATAATAGGGCCTAGCTAAGTCTTCGAGGGGTAACTCGGAGGTGAAATTAAACTCCAGAGGCATTTTGTTGGGATCGATGCTCTGTTTATTAGCTAAAGCTTCTTCGATCTTAGTCAGAATTATCCCTTCAGCATTAATCGTGCCACCAGCGACAGGAGTAATTTCCAAATTTTCTAATACTGCTTCAGATAAATCTGCCTGGAAATCGGCTTGAATGGTCTCAAACTGGGTTTTATCAATACTGATAGGACGAGTATTATTAACTCTTCCCGTTACTAGGGGTTCGTCGATTTCTCCTGTTAACTGAACGGCTGCGGTGACTTCTCCGCCAATAGGGACAGGAATTTGTTTGAGAATATCGGGTGGCAAGCTAGATAGCCGAAATGGCAAGACATCAACATCTAGGTCATAACCGCGATCTAGATTGACATTGCCCGCAACCTGGGCCACGATATCGCCGAAACTCGCTTGAGTTCTGGTTATTTGGGCGTTGTTACCGTCAAAATTTAATTCTGATTGGGCTTGGATGGCAGTAGATAAATCAGTGACTTCTCCTGCAACATCATTAATGCTGACTAAACCTTGAATATCGGCTGAGGTGATTTCTTCAAAGGAAGGGATATCAACATCTAGGTCGGTGTTTAAAACACCACTATTGAGGGTAACTGGGGAATTAGGGATGAGGGTAGCCAGATCATTTAAGGCGAGATCTTTGACCAGGACTTTGGTTTGGGTTTCGCCGGTTTCTAGGTGAGTATTCCCTTGCAATGTTGCCTGGGCTTTTTGAATAGTGGTATCTAGATCGTAAGCGACTAATTCACCTTCGTTTTGATTGTATCTAGCTGTGCCATCAGCTCCGACTTCAATGGGGGATTTGCCATAGGGAACTAGGGTAACTTTGGCATCTTGGAGATCAACCCCAGCATTGATTTTTACGGGTAATTCTTTTTTCTCTTGATTGGGATCGGGTTCTGGCAAAAAGTCGAGATTGACCCATTCCCCATCGGCTGTCTGTTCGAGATAAACTTCGGGGTTAATAACTGTAATATCGGCTGGTAAAGTGCGGCGAAAAATCAGGGGGAAAATATTGTAGTTGACTTTGAGTCCTTCTAGGGAGAGTTTGTCGGTATCGGTTGCTGTAGGGGGGAGGGTGGTCTCACCAAATTCGATGCCGCCGAGGGAAAAACTTTTGACTTCTCCGATATCGATGGGGCGCTTGATGAAGTCACTAATTTGAGTTTCGAGAATTGGCGGTAGTTTTGTCCTGACAAAATATTGGGCTGCTCCATAACCGATAGCTCCGACTGTCGCGATCGCCCCAAGTCCCCAGATCACTTTTTTCTTGGAAGGCTTTAATTTGTCTAGTAAGCCCTTACTATCGTCTTGATTTTCTGGTTCAGGATTGGGAGGGGTATTATTGATTGACTTAGTCATGATCTAACATTCGTGGATAGAGATATAGCTTCGCAATAAGCTATTAGCCTAAAGCATTAGGTGAATAAGGCCTTATATACTTACGGTACCCAATATTACAGGCAATTCATCGTGTAAATTCCTATGTTGTTTCAATTTTTTACCTATTTTTAATTAACTGTCTATTCTTAAACACTCTGCTATTTACAAGAATTACAAAGTTTTGTCAGATTCATGAGGTACCCTTTCGATTCCTTCCTAAAGCAGAGCTATACGCTATTCAGATTAAGAGTAAATAACTTCACTATTATTTTTTAACCAATCAACCAATTTCTTCATATCTTCTTTCTGCGTTTTCATACTTGCAGCCAAGTCTAGAAAAAAATTTGCTGCCTCGATTTCAGAAGCAGTTAGCTCAATTCCATTAATTGATAAAAATGTGTAGACAGAAATAAGTGCAACTCTTTTATTTCCATCTAAAAAACAATGATTTTTCACCAGGCCATAACCGTAAGATGCAGCTAATTCATATAAAGTTACATTCTCACCATAGTGATACAAATTTTTGGGCTTATTTAAAGTTGACTCAAGAGCACCCTCATTCAAGATTCCAGAAGTGCCTCCAGACTCAGCAAGAATTTCACCCTGTATCGCGCAAACATCATGACTATCCAACCAAAGAGGCTCAATCATTTTGCTAACTCAATCAAAGCATTCCGATACTTTTTCATGCCTCGTCGAGCAGCTGCAATTTTTTTCTCAAAACTAGGGTCATATGGTGATATTTCATATCCAGAAGGGGTTTTTGTCGCAAAAAGCCGATCCCCATCTTCAACATTCATCTTTGCTGCCATTTCTTTTGGAACAATGACACTTAGCGAATTACCTCGTTTTTTTACATTTAAAAGCATAGTCGACTCCTGAATAGATTACGGTTTAAACATATGATTTCTTATGTTACTACAAAAGTTGCAACATTAAAGGTAAGAATGATTTAACAATAGATACCTACGATCTTGTGATACTGTTATCTTGCTAGTCGGTTCTAATGGGGAGCAGCCATTAGAGTCAAGGGGGAAAGTTTGGTGTAAATCCAACGCTGTCCCGCAACTGTGATGAGTTAACAACCTCTAAGTCAGAATACCCGCCGATGAGTTGATAAAAAACGTGATGTAAAATCTGCGAGGTACAGATAATGTTACAAAAAAAAATGCGAGCGATCGCATTTATTTGCGCTAGCTTGCCAATTATGAGCTTTATCGTTGGCATCAATCCCGCTCAAGCTCACCATCCCCTGGGAGGAGGAACTCCCGCCAATTTCATCGAAGGTTTACTTTCAGGATTCGGCCATCCCATCATCGGTTTAGATTATTTTGCTTTTGTCATCGCTTTTGGTTTAATCGCTGTCTTAACTGCGAAACGAGGACTTCTGCTTCCGATCTTGGTCAGCGCGATCGCATTTTACTTCGGAAAACTAACCGTTAACCAAATCGCCAAACCTTCCAATCTTTACTTACGATTTGCCGGATTTACCATCTCAGGAATCGGATTAACTTTCCTTTCCAACGCAATCCTCAGCTAATAACCATTAAGCATTGAACATTGACCATTGACCATTAGCAATTAGCAATTAGCAATATTTAAAATCATGCATAAAATTCCTGTTACCGTAATCACGGGCTTTCTTGGTGCTGGGAAAACTACTCTATTGCGCCATCTTCTACAAAATAATCAAGGCAAAAGAATTGCCGTTTTAGTCAATGAATTCGGAGAAATTGGTATCGATGGAGACTTATTACGCTCCTGCCAAATCTGCGATGAAGACGATAATCCCCAAGACAATATTGTTGAGTTGACCAATGGTTGTCTTTGTTGCACTGTCCAAGAAGAGTTTTATCCCACAATGCAAGAATTACTTAAACGCAGGGATAAAATAGACCATTTAGTAATTGAAACTTCAGGGCTAGCATTACCCAAACCCCTAGTTCAAGCCTTTCGTTGGCCAGCTATTCGTAACTCAGCAACTGTCGATGGAGTAGTCACCGTAGTTGATGCCAAAGCCCTAGCCGAAGGAACTATTGTTGGCGATCTAGAAGCCTTGGAAGCTCAACGACAAGCCGATCCTAATCTAGAACATGAAACGCCTCTGGAAGAACTATTCGAAGATCAATTAGGCTGTGCCGATCTGGTTTTACTGACTAAATCCGATTTAGTAGAAAGTGATGACCTGGACAAAGCAACTAACTACGTCAAAAGTGAATTACCATCCGGCGTGAAGATTGTGACCTGTAATGAAGGAGCAATTGATCCTAATGTTCTTTTAGGTTTTAATGCGGCGGTAGAAGATAATCTTGAGAGTCGCCATTCCCATCACGATCATGAGGAAGAGCATGACCATGATGATGATATTAGCTCAATTGAATTTATCTGCGATCGCGCTTTTGAACCCAAATCACTAATTAAACAACTTCAAAAACTTGTGCAACAAGAAGAAATTTACCGCATTAAAGGTTTTGTCGATGTTCCTGGCAAATCAATGCGTTTAGTCTTACAAGGTGTGGGCAATCGTTTTGATACTTTCTATGACCGTCTCTGGTCAAAGAAAGAAACTCGTCAAACTCGTTTAGTTTTTATTGGTCGTAATTTAACCAATAATTCTCTGGCAATACTCCAAAAATAAAAGATACATCAAATTTACAACATAATAACTATTCTTAAAAAATGTGTGAGGAGTTTCCCGATGACAAATTTATCTCGTAATGTTTTTTCTAGTACCTTAATGACCGCAGCGATCGCGTTGCTTACTAGTCCAGCGATCGCGCAAGATACAGAGCAATTACAGCAGATTCAGCAATATAGTCGGTCAGGAGGAATAGAAGAATTTAATCAAGTAACCAATGTCAATCAATTACGGGATGTGTCTCCTGCGGATTGGGCCTATGAAGCTCTAAGGAGTTTAGTAGATCGTTATGGTTGCATTGTGGGTTATCCCGATCAAACCTATCGCGGAAATCAAGCTCTGAGTCGTTATGAATTTGCTGCGGGGTTAAATGCTTGTCTGAATCAAATAGAGCGTTTGATTGCTTCTTCTGAGGCTGTGGCACGAGAAGATCTCGAAACTATTAATAGATTGTTGCAAGAGTTTGAAGCTGAGTTGTCGGGTTTGGGGGGTCGAGTTGATAGTCTTGAAGGTCGAGTCGCTTTCCTTGAAGATAATCAATTTTCTACTACGACTAAATTAGCTGGAGAAGTCATTTTTGGTTTAGGTAGTGTGTTTGCTGGAACAACTAATGATGGTGATGATGATATTGATCAAATAGCAGTTTTTGGCGATCGCGTTAGATTGGAATTAGAAACCAGCTTCTCTGGTGAAGATCTATTGTACACTCGTCTTTCTACTGGTAGTTTTCCCTCTTTTGCTGATGAAACAGGTACTTTTCAAGGAGATTTATCTTTTGCCCAACCCGAAGGTAATAATATTGCCTTAGAAGTTTTGTTTTACGCTTTTCCTCTTGGGGACAGTACGGAGATTGTGATTGGGGCAGCAGGTAAAGCGACCGATGATTTTACCAATACGGTGAGTATTCTCGATGGTGATGGTGCTTCAGGGGCAATTACTAATTTTGGTACTCGCAGTCCAATTTATCTAGCGGCTGGCGATGCGGGGATAGGAATTGTTCATCAATTTAACGATTTTCTCTCATTCAATGGGGGATATTTAGCTAGTCCTGCCAATGAACCTACTAGTGGCAGTGGTCTGTTTAATGGACCTTACACTGCTTTGGGGCAAATAACTTTAACTCCAACAGATGATATAACTTTTGCCCTGACCTACAATCACAATTATCAACAAAGTGATTCGGAGACTGGAAGTAGTCTAGCTAATTTGCAGTCTTTTACGGTGAGTGATACCTTTCCTGATGGGATTCCGACAGTGAGTGATTCCTATGGTGTAGCTTTTTCTTGGCAATTAGCGGATAAATTTGTGATTGGGGGCTGGGGAAGTTTTTCTAAGGTGAGTACTTTAGATTCTGGCGATGGAATTAATCGTGGCAGTCAAGATATCTGGCAATGGGCAGCAACTTTGGCGTTTCCTGATGTGATTAAAGAGGGAAATATGGCAGGTATTATTGTGGGGATGGAGCCTTGGGTTACTGATACTACTATTGATGCGTTGGGGGATGATGAGGATACATCTTTGCATGTTGAGGCTTTCTTTGAGTATCGGGTGAATGACAATATTGCAATTACGCCTGGGGTAGTTTGGATTACGGCACCGGATAATAACAGTGACAATGATGATCTAGTTATTGGTGCGATTCGGACAACTTTCTCTTTTTAAATCTTTGATTTGCTTGTAGGGACGAATGGCCGTTTGCCTGGGGTTAAGGTAATTTCAATATACGTTAAAATTGACGTACGTTATTTTTCACGTACGTCATAAAAATGAAAGCGAATCCAGGGGGAATGATTCCTCCAGATCAGGTTATTGGAAGAGATCAGTTGATTTCTAATCTCTGGTCAGTATTGGAACAACAAAGCGTGACTCTCAGTGCCGAAAGACGCATGGGAAAAACTACTGTTATTCGGAAAATGGCAGCAGATGGCAACGCAGATCAGCTAATTATATTTCGAGATGTCGAGAATGTGCGATCGCCTGTGGAGTTTGTCGAACTAGCCTGGCAAGATATTGAAAACTATCTCAGTAACAAGGGCAAAGCTAGAAGAGTTAGAGATTTTCTGAGCAGCATAAGTGGAGTTCAATTTGCCGGAATCAAATTTCCTGATATTGCTAAGACTCATTGGAAAACCTTATTGACTAAAGCGATCGAAGATTTGGTAGAGAATCAAGATTGTCAGGTGGTTTTCTTATGGGATGAGATTCCATTTATGCTTGATAACATTGACCAGGAAGCAGCGATGGAAATGCTTGATACTTTGCGATCGCTACGCCAAACTTATCCCGATGTTAGAATGGTTTTTACTGGTTCTATTGGCTTACATCATATTATTAAGCAATTAAGGCAAGCTGGGTACAGTGGTGAGCCAACGAATGATATGTATCCGATGGATGTTCCGCCGCTTTCTCTTGCTGATGCAACAGAGTTAACTATTAGATTAATTCAGGGAGAAAATATTGCGACTTTAAATCTCCAGATTACAGCTAAAGAAATTGCGGAAGCTGTTGGGTGCATTCCTTTTTATATTCACCATGTTGTTAATAGGCTCAAGTTTATTGATGGTGCAATTGATCGCGATATTGTGACTAAAGTTATTAATGATTCTGTTGTTGATGCGCTGAATCCTTGGCAAATGGATCATTATCGAGACAGAATTAATAATTATTATGGTGAAAAGCAGCAAGTCTATGCTCTTGAGATTTTAGACATTTTGGCAATTGAGCCATCTTTAACTTTTCATGAGTTATGGAATAGATTGTCTTTAAATTCTCAGATTCGAGATAAGGAAATGGCGAGAACTATTTTGAGGCTTTTAGTCAAAGATTATTATCTTATTCAAGAAGTCAAAGCCTATAGTTTTCGATATCAGTTGGTGGGTAAATATTGGGAATTATCTAGAGACTTGGAATGATTAGATAATGGATATTGTCCACAGATGGACACAGATAAACACAGATAATTTTTCTAGTATATTCCATAATTATATAATTATAATGATAATAAAGTTGTAGTTTTAGGTTGGATTAGCG
>JBCCYD010000161.1:0-12348 GCA_039190385.1 Cyanobacteria bacterium P01_F01_bin.143
GAGAGAAATTACAAAGCATAGCCTGAAGATATTGCTTAAGTTACATGGTGTCTCAGACTAGCTAAACTTTGCTTGACAACTTGATCGTCAGGTTGTAATTTGAGTGCTTTGTCATAAGCAGCGATCGCTTCTTGATGATTGCCCAATTCTGCTTGCACATGACCTAATACAAGATAAACTACTGAATTCTGAGAATCTATTACGATCGCATTTTGCAGCGCTATGATGGCTTCAGAAAATCTATTCAATCTAAATAAAGTATTACCTAATGTAGCATGGGCGCCAGCATTATCAGGTGAGATTTCCAAAGATTTTTTTAGGCAATTAACCATTGCTGCTAGATCTCCTTGCTCGTCATGGATATCAGCTAACTTGTCATAGTTATAAGATTCGTTAGGTCTTAACTTTGTAGCTTTCTGATAAGCTAATTTAGCTTGTTCGAGTTGTTTTTGCTGATAAAGAGCGTCTCCTAGGTCTTGATATAACTCAAATTGTTCTAACCCTAACTCGATCGCTTTTTGATAATGGACTATGGTAGCAGAAAAATTATCTTGTGCCCCTTGTGCTTGACCCATTAGATATTGCAGGTAAGCATTCTGGGGTTGTAACCTAATTGCTTCGGTATAAGCTGCGATCGCCTCTACCCAATTTTGCTGTCTAGTGAAGGCAACTCCTAAATTTTGATATAACTCGCCATCTGCACATTCTTGAGGATTAAGTGCCAGCGCTTTCTGATAATTCAAAATCGCTCTTTTCGTATCGCCTTTTTCTAGTAGAGAATTGCCCAATTTGCTATAAATAGCTACATTTTCAGATTGTAACTTTTTACTAACTGGGGAAGCAGCAACCGTAACTCTAATTATTTCTGCTTTAGAACCTTTTTGCTTAAACCAGGTTACTCCTTCTTCTACCATATCTAATTCTAAATAGTAGCAACCAGGTTCTATAGGTGCAGTAACAGTTAAAGAAAGCATAACTTCAGATTCAGTTGCTAAATTTTGAGCTAATTCTGCTCTGCCATCAAGCTGCTGTATAAGTTTTCCTTGGTGATCAAACCAGTGATTTCCTAACGCAATGCCACTTATCGATGTCGCTTGCCAGAGAACTGGACTGATATTTTTCACGTTCACAGTAATTGCAACTGATTCTCCAGCTGGAACTGCCAATGATTCTTGGACTGTAATTTCTGCTTGATAAGCTTCTTGGGATAATAATTGAGGTTTTGCGGTGACGTCATTAATATAAGCATCTAATTTTTTAGCAAATATCTGTACCGTTGGCTCGTCAAAATACTCAGGATAGGGACAAGCCAGAATATCAAGAGATATTTCCCCACTATAAAATTTGCGCCAACCTAGTTTGGGTTTAGCGAAATACTTATAAGGATTTTTGTGACTATCTCGACAGAAGAAAAATGCTACTCTGCCAGAATAACTTTGAGGTACAAAATTTTCTACAAGAGAAAGTAAAGTTATTGTTTTGCCTCGGCGTTGCAATTCTTGAGCTATTTCAAAAATAATAAATACACTTTGACAGTTGCCCCCTAGAATATAAGGCCCATTTGGATCTATGTTCAAGATCTCTGTTACATAATGAGCAGCTAAAGCTTGAATATTTTCTGGCGTATATTTCATCAATAGATGACCCGATCGCATACCATAGACAGGTTGTTCTGCACCTAAATATTTTGCTAGTTGGGATAGTTCCCGAAAACCTTGTAAGCACCAAAAAATCGCTTGTTTCTTGCCTGAAGTATTCATTCCCAAAATCAAGGAATTTTGCTTTACTCTGGTTCCTTGCCAGCCCGCAGTATAGGCGAGTAATTGATGATAAATTTCTGGTGCAAGCTGTTTTTCTGCTAATACTGAAGAGTTGGGGCTTGTTATCGGGACTTCTGTGGTTTCTTGATTGAGAATCGTCGCCAACTCAGCAATTGTCGCCAAAGGGAACAAAGCCGCTAGGGGAACTTTTCTGTTAAAAGCTTGCTCAATTTCTGCTATCAAACGTACTGAAAGTAGAGAATGTCCGCCTAAATCGAAAAAGTTATCGTGAATGCCCACTTCTTCGTCTAGCCACAATACTTTAGTCCAAATTGCTGCCAGTTTCTTCTCTGTGGCATTACGAGGTGCGACATAGTTTTGTCCTGAGCTTTGTCTGGCTAAGTTAATTTCTGCTAATGCCGCTAGATCGATCTTGCCATTACTAGTTAAAGGCATAGTTTCTAGAGGAACTAGCGCCGCAGGAATCATATAGCTAGGTAGCTTTTGTTGTAAAAAAGAGCGTAATTCTGCAAATTCAGGTACTTTTCGCTGCGTGGGAACCAGATAAGCAACTAAGAATTTATCTTTATTTATGTCTTCTCGAACTAAAACGAGGCTGGATTCTAGATTGGGATGTTGCTCTAAAACTGTTTCTATTTCTCGTAAATCAATGTTAAATCCACGAATTGTAACTTGGAGATCGCGTTTATCTAAAAATTTAGCTCCAAAATATGGTAAAGATTCTAAATTTAATTCAGGATTTGTGATTACTTGTTCTAATAAATTTCGAAAATTGGCTACTATTTTAGTAATAGTATCTTCTGTAAATAAAGAAGTTTTATATTTAATGGTGCCTCTAATTTTACTTTCTCGATTACTCATGCTCAGGGAAAAGTCAAAATTAGATTTTTCGTGACTAATATTTTTAATTTTGATTGAGCTAGGAGCTTGCTCAGATAATTGAGGACGTTCAGTTTGATAATTACTAAATGCAAACATGCATCTGGATAGAGATACTCGAGCTAAGTTAGGAAATTCTGTAAATTTTTCAAAGGGGAAATCTTGATGTTCTCTTGCTGATAAAAATGTAGAATTAACGCTATTTAACAGTTGTAGAAATGTCGGGTTATTATCTAGACAATCTCGTAATAAAAGTAAATTATTAAAGTAGCCAACAATATTTTTAGTTTCTGGGCGATCGCGACCTTCAGTAGGAGTAACAAGGATAATATCTGTTTGTTTGGTATAACAATAAAGTAGAGTTTTAAATACTGTTAACAAAATAGAGAATAAGGTAACACCCTGTTCTGCACTAAAAGTTTTTATTTTTTCTGTAAGTTGTAAGGATAATTGAAAATTTTTGAATCCACCTTGATATTGGAAAGCAGCATTTTGAAAACTATCTTGTGGTAGCTTTAAAGGCTCAATTGTTCCTTGTAATTTTTTTTGCCAATATTTAAATAGATAATTATCATCAGAGTTGGCCAATAATTTTCTTTGCCAACAAGCAAAATCAGCATATTGCAATGATACTTCAGGTAAGGGATTAGGCTGATTATGAGAAAAAGCTTCGTATAGTAATTTTAATTCTTTAAAGAAAATACCAAAGGATGCGCCATCAAAAATTAGATGATGCATTGTCAAAATTAGAATAAATTCTGTGGTGTCTAAATGTATTAGTTGTACTCTAAAACCTGATTCTTTTGTCAGATCAAAAGTTTTTTCTCTTTGAGCGATCGCAATTCTCTGCGCTTTGGTTTCTTTTTCTGTTGACGAAAGATTTCTTAAATCTAATATTGGTAATTTAAAATTAGTTTCTGCAACAATATTTTGAACTGGTTGGCCATCTACTAAGGGAAAGATAGTACGAAGAATTGCCTGACGACGTACAATTTCTCGTAAGCTTTTTTCTAGTGCCTGAACATTAAGTTCCAACGAAAATCTTAAGACATTAGTGATGTTATAAACCGAGTCTATATTTAAACTATCTAATTGCCAAAGTTGTTCCTGATTATAGGATAAGGGAATATGTTTTTGATTTTGGGCAACTGGTTTAATCGTCGCTGCTTGCTTTTGGTTAACAATCGTTTTTCTGATCGACTTCCAAAAATTTGGTGCTAAATTATTTGTCATATTTTTAGCTATTTTTTGTATATTGTCTTATTCTTTTGACAAAATAAGCTGATGAAGTTACAAAATTGCTGGCAAATTATCTGATAATATCTTCTGGAGTTTAGCCGCATTAACTAATTTCGCGTAGCGTTTATTGTTTTTTTTTAAGATTCTCATTTCTTAATTTAAAACTTAAGACCTTAAAATATTATTGAAAATAATTGACAAGCTGCAATATCATGATTGGCTTATGATTTTAAGATTGGAAAAATAAATTAATCTTGACCCAGAAGTGGAACACTTTGTTTTTTGGCTGATAACTGTCTTAGTGCGATCGCGAAGCGCCTACCGAAGGGCTCGCTTGTTGTAGAGAATGGGAAATGCGATCGCTGCTTAATTATTCATTGATAATTTTTAGTATTTAATTCGGTTAATAAAGTATTGGTTGTCCATGTTGCTATCCCACAACCGAGAAAATCATTATCTAAAGTCCAAATTGCAGCTTCTATTGCTAAAGCTAAAGCTACGGTGAACCAATCATTTGGATCGCGAGGAATTCGATTTCTGGCAACAATTTCATAGGAGGAATAAACTTCATGAGGTACTATTGTCACTTTTGTTTCAGCTAATGCTATTGCATCTGTTAACAAACTTTGTGCGATATCTTGAGAAAATACACTTTTATTGATCATGATGTGGATTCTTTTATTGAGTTCATAGATTGCTTCTTCCCAAGCTTTTTCTGCCATAAAGAGTTTTAACTCGGGACGAGAAATTAATTTTCTACCACGAACTCTAATCAACTCAGCAACCAAAATATTAGCATCAACAACTAAACGCATTTTTTATTCTGCTTGTGATAAGTCGAAGGCATTAGCTAAAGCATTCTCATCCATTCCAGTTTCTGCCATAGCTTTTTCTATAGTTTGATTTAGCTTTTGTAATGCTTGTTCAATTTCAATTTCTTCTGATTGTTCGACTGGTATATAAAATCCGACTAATTTTCCATGACGTTTTACAGCTAAAGTTTCTCCATTAGATAAGTACTTAGATGCTTGATCTCTAAATTCTCTGATCCCAACGCTTTTCATAATGCTTTCTAGATTAAAGTAAATTAGTGACCATATTGTGACCACAAATTTATTGTAAACCTTTTCTAATTAGTGATATTAACTCCGCTTTCTTCCATACTGAGAAAGGAGCAATCTCGTAGCATTTTACTCTAGGTGATCGCTCGTTGCTGTGAAGAGGAACACTTTGTTTTTTGACTGATAACTGTCTTAGTGCGATCGCGAAGCGCCTACCGAAGGGCTCGCTTGTTCTAGAGAATGGGAAATGTGAGTTAAAAGTACGGATATTTGCCTCACATAAAGATACAATGTAAATAATCTATTATAGTTGCAATCGATTTTATGAGATCTGCTGAAAATCCGAAAAAAAGTCGTATTGAAATAAGAGTCAATAGTGAAGAAAAAAAATTATTAGAACAGGCTGCTTCCATCAGAGGTGTAGGTTTAAGTGCTTATATGTTGTCTCTAACTTTAACTAGTGCAAGGGAAGATATTTCCGCATATCAGAAACTAACTTTATCAAACAAAGATTGGGATGTATTCGTGTCTGCGCTGGAAAATCCTGATGAGCCAAATACTTCATTAACCAAAGCCGCAACTAAATTTCGTCAAAAATATCAGGAATAAATAATTATGAAATGGTTATTTTTACCATTAGAACGTAGTTTTTCCAAAGATAAATTTGATTGTGGAATTTCTGAACTCAATGAATATCTTCTAAAATATGCGCTTCAAAATCAAAAAACAGGCGTAGCAAAAACTTTTGTTGCGATCGCTAATCAAGAAGAAAAAATAATTGATGGCTACTATTCGGTTAGTATGTCACAAATTGAGAGAGCAACTATCCCCCATGAGCAAGCTAAAAGATTACCTCGTTATCCAATACCCGCAATGTTGATTGGAAAATTAGCAGTAGATAGAAAGTCGCAAGGTCAAGGATTGGGAGAAGAATTACTTATTGATGCCTTACAAAAAGCAGTACGCTTAGCAGGTGAAATCGGAATTTTTGCTGTTAGGGTTGATGCAATTAACGATCGCGCCAAAAGTTTTTACCTTAAATATGGCTTTATTCCCCTCAAAGATAATGATTCTGCTTTATTTTTACCAATGAAAACCATTATAAAAATCTTTGTCTAATAATTGCGCGATCGCGAAGCGCCTACCGAAGGGCTCGCTTGTTGTAGAGAATGGGAAATGCAAGTATATCTTGATAATGGCTAACTGCCTTAGCGCGATCGCTTGCCATAGAGAATGAAAATGCGATCATTTTCCCCTCAATTCAATATCATTTGGACTTTTAACTGTACAGGGGAGTTCCCATCGAAATCTGACGAGTTACTTCTCCATTTTGGAAACCCAACACCATAGGATGACGAATACCAGGTAATACCGTAACTTCATACAATTCCTGGACTTTGCCATGAAATAGCAGTTGAAAAACAATATCTCCAGTTCTTAAATCTATAACTAATAAACCACAACGAGGATTGATATCTTTAGCTTTGAGAATTTCTCCTAAAGGAAGTCCGGCAAAAGTTTTATCTCTAGGTTTAGAAAGACCGAGAATAGCGTAATCTCCAGTAAAAGCACAACTACGTAAATAACCTGGACAAAAAACAATTGGTTCAAACTTACCTGTATCTAAATCTATATACCCAAATTCTCCTTTTCCTGAATTAGAAACCCATAATTTATCTCGATACCAGCGAGGGGAATGAGGCATTGATAAACCCGTGGTGATAAATTCATTAGCCTCGACATCAATAATACATCCGCCATCATGTTTCTTTTCTTGCCAACTTCCCGCCACATCTCCTCGACTGATAGCACTCACATAACGAGGTTTGTCATCTCGCAGAGCTAAACCATTGAGGTGACAGCGATCCTCAGCTGCTAGCTTACTAATAAAGGGTGGCTTCCACAGCGGAATAAAACTATGTTGGTCGCTAACCGTAGCCAGACAACTATATAGAGTATTAACAAATACGATTTGTTTTTCGGTGGTCTTTCCCTGTATAGGTTGAGCCATCACCACATCATGGATATCCAAATCTCCAGTAACATAACTCATCTGAGGCACATAGAGAGCGTCATACTTTTCTTGATGTTTTTCTCCAGGTGCTAAGACATTCTGGAAACGCCATAGTTGATACAAAGATGTCATATAAATAGTTTGACCATCAGTCCACATTCCCAAACAGCGACCAAAAGTTCTTTCCACGCTAGAAATTTTGCCATTGGGTTTGATGCCGATGAGAAAGAGTTTACCGGCTTGATAGGTAGTAAAGCCAATACTTAGGTTTTGCTCTTGTAACCAACCAGAAAATTGCCGAGGAATCGACATTTGCAAGATGTCTTCATATTCACTTGGCTTAGATTTAGGTTGAGTTGTACTGCTAGATTCACTATGCTTTGGAGTTGCTGTTTCTTCTCTATCTTCGTTTGTAACTGATATTTTTTCGGATTTTAGCTCTAGCTCCTCGACTTTTTTTATCAGAGGTTGCAAATTTGGTAATAGCTTTGTTATCTCAGCTTCATGTTTACGCCATTTATCGGGATCTGGGGGAGTGAGAGTATAACGAGAAAGCGGCAGTTTTTCTGATTGTAAGTTGCAATCCCATTCGATATCAGCAAAATCAGATAGTCGTTTAATTTCTTGTTGAGGATTGCTAATTAAGTCGCTGTATTTAACAGTACACCAACGATCTTTCTCTAATGTTGCTAAACGTTTTAAGATTTCTTGATTAGCTCGGTACCATTGAGCAGCAGCAATTTCTCCCAGAGATTTACCTCGTAGATTACGCCAACCAGGAATAAGTAACATTGACCAAGGATTTCCTTCCCAGTTAGGTAATTGCGGGTAGGTAACAAATTTTTGTGACTGCCAAGCTTCGATAATACTGCTAATATTCCCTTGAGGTTCGCGATAGAGATAAATAAATTTCGCATCGGGAAAGACTGTTTTCAAAAAAGGAATCCGTAGGGCATTTTTGGGAGTTTTCTCCAACATTCGCAGTTTGGTAATTGTGTTGGGTAGAGTTTGACCATCGCGATTTTTTAATAGTTTGGTGAAATTAAATTTCAAAGCAGTGATGGTATCAGAATCGATATCCATGGCATCTAAAACATTAGATTCATAGAGGCGTTGGGCAGGATGCAATTTAGATATACTTTCAAATACTTGATGACTTTCTCCGCCAATCGTCCAGAGACTAGGAGATTGAGCTAGAGTTTCAAACAGTAAAGTGCTACCAGAACGAGGGGCAGCGACAATAAAGATCGGACGTTCGAATTCGGGTAAGCTTTGGGAAATTAGTTGGAGGTGAAGGGAACGTTTTTGAGTTTTTTGGGCTTTTTCTTCTAAATTTTTTGTCTGATTAGGAGAAGAGTTATTCGGGTTGCTTTGGTCAACTGATAACATAGCGTTGAGAACTCCTAGGTTAAATAAATTGAAAAAATCAGTCCTATTAGAAAGCCGCAATTTACCTTTGAATGGAGATAATAAATGTACCAACTCTTGCAAAGCTTGATGATACAGGGGATAACTTTGCTTCTTATTACCATAAGCTACCCAGATGTCTTGCCATTGAAGATAAGTGAGATGTAATTTAGTTGCTAGATCTGCAACCTCTTGAGGATTATTTTCTGCTACTTCTCGTAAATCTGTCAGGAAAAAATCACATAAATACTTGAATTCCCAAGGAGATATCACCAAAGGAATATTAATCTTTTCTGTTTTTAAGTTAACTTTTTTCTCTGGTTGATAAGGAATGTAGCGCGGTTCACTAATTAGCTGACTCTCTTGTTCTCCATTTCTCCATCTTCTACTCTGCTCTAGCAAGTCCCAAAATTCGCGAGATCCAACGGTATCAATGACTAAATGGATGCGTTCATGGGATGTGGGATTAATTACTTGATGGCGTTGCCAAGTATTAAAAATCCAAGCTTCCCCCGCTCCCATATGCACAATATCTTTACCGCAATGAAATTTGACCTCTGGAAGAGTCACAATTGGTATATGAATGCGTACTCTCTGCAACCAATAATAATTAGCATCTGCATGGGGTTTTACTGATGCTTCGCCCCTGAGCCGCATCAGGCGAGTGTTTCCAAGAGTAGTATTAAAGCTAGCTAAAACCTGTTGTAAATAGGGACAGCGTTGAAGATGAGGAGTGGGTCGCATTGCCCCTTGGAAGCTATCCTTACCAGTATCTCCATTGACTGCTATCAATAACAATGCATCGTTACCAGAGTAGTTTTGAGGATGATCTATCCAGTCGGATTCACTAAATTGAGCAATTTCTTGGGTTAGTTTTTCTACATCGAAGCGGAAAGGTAGTTGATAGAAAGAGGCAGTAAGTTTCATTTATTGATGAAAATTAATCCAGCTATTAAACCGTAAATGAGGTTAAATAAAATTACGCCTATCCTAAATTACTGATCTTTTCCTCTGGGGAAAATTTAACATTTACGACATCTTTGATTTTTTGAAAATACTATTCCGATCACTTGTTGAGAAAGCTGATAAATTCGAAAAAAACTGATAAACCGCGTCTAGTTTGAAACCCGTCTCTTGGTGCGCGTTCCTTGGCCCAGAACACGGAGCTGGGCAAGCGGATTGAAAATCCGCAGGGTCGCACCGCTAGTTTTTGTAATTGTTTCGGGAACAAGGAATAGGGTTTGAGGGATCTGTAATTTTATTTCAAAACTCCAGTTCTGAATGTAGACGCGGTTTAAATAATAACTGTTGACTATATGGCTGGCAAACTAGTCTCTTGCTGGATCATCCCAGCCGTCTTCTGCGGCAGTTTCTCCATACCCATACGAATTATCAGCTTCGTAAAGAGTGCCCCCATAAAAGAATATTCCGCCTAGACCATCGCCATCAGCATCGTAATAATTATTTGTAGCAGGAGTTACAGGTGTCACACCACCATTGCCACCTCCTATTACGGCAAAATTAGCACCATCTCCACGAAGCTCATCGGCGACTCCATCTCCAGTAACATCACCTGTAGCAATTGATATCGAGCCAGCCTCGATGAAATCTGTAACTTTGCCATATTTGGTAAGCGTAGGCGCTTCGTATTTTAGTTTAGTCATAATTTCTCTGTTTAAAGTATTAACATCAATAGATAACTTCTCTAGAGAAAAAACTCCAGAGACTGGGCAATTCTAGCTCAGCTATTCAATTTTGACGACAAATTTTTCACATTTTAAAATTGCCTATAATCCTTATTTTCGATATTATCTGAGGGTCGTTATCTTGATTAAAAATCGCGATCTCTTGTCTATTTCTAAGATACTTTTTACATAGTTTCAACAACTGATTCCTATTTGTGATCGCTCTGCACCAATCTTTAACTCATTACAGGTTGTGAAGATTTTGAAAAGTAAATACTGCAATTACTATCATCTGACAGTAAAATTGTGTCAAATGATAGTAATCATATTTGACCAACAAATAACTATTTTAATAATCATAAATAATGACACAAGCCTTATCAAAAGGAAATCAGCTTGATTACGAAAAAGTTAAACAAGTATCTAGAGACTATCAAATAGATCGCAACTTACTGCGTAATATTTTAGGTATTTCTGAAAGTACTCAGTTTCGCTATGAGAAAAAGAATCCGGTTCTCAAACCGAATATCGTCGATCGATGGTCTAGGTTTGAGCGCGTTTTGCGGCAAGCAGAGGAATTATTTGCTGACAAGAATGAAACCATAGGATGGCTGTCTACGTCAAAAGTAGCATTAGAAGGGAAAACACCACTCGAAGTAATAATAACTGATGCGGGTTCGAAACAAGTAGAACAAATTTTGACTAGAGCAGAATATGGAATTTTTGGTTAATGTTTGTCTGGCGTATTTGTTCTGAAAAACATCAAAACTCTGCATTCTCTGGTCTAGGTGGTTTGTATGTATCTGGAAGATGGCATCCGCAGGGCTACCAAATTGTCTATACTGCTGATAGTTTAGCCTTAGCTTCTTTGGAAATCTTCGTTCATCTAGAAAGCGATCGCGTACCTTTAAAAGCAATTAAGGCTCATATTTCTGATCGATTATCAATAGAAGAAATCAAACCTAATCAATTGCCAGCTAATTGGCAAGTCACATCAGCTTATCCTCTATTACAAAAGATTGGTCAAGATTGGTTAACATCATTGAGAACACCAATTCTGAAAGTACCTTCTTCGATAGTTCCAATAGAATATAATTATCTGCTTAATCCTCAACATCCAGAATTGAAAGTAATCTTAGAACCACCAATAATTTTTAAGTTTGATTCTCGAATGTGGAAATCAGATAGCTGAGCTAAAAATTAAAATATTGTCTTTAGGCGACTATCAGAAGAAAACTGCTAACTATATTATAAGTATTATTCGAGTACCTTTATCTTAATTGAAAATTGCGATCGCTTATAGAATCGCTTTCAAGTGGAGAAAAAAAAGAACGTCGCGATAGGGCAGTGAAGTTAAAACTATATTCGATTAGAGGAGTACAAGAATATTGGATTGTTGATTGGCGCTGTTTGTACCGCAAACCAAATATCGTTAATTAGCCATACATCAGAAAAGAAAGAAAGTTATTCAGCGATTAGCTATATCTCAAAGAAGAAGGGACGTTATCCCGCGATCGCGCATCTCCTAAATTATTAACCAAATAAATAAGCTATTCATGAAATTGTTATTTGTCTGTAGCGAAAATAAACTACGAAGTCCCACCGCTGAAGCAGTCTTTTCCGAATATGAAAATGTCGAAGCAATTGGTGCTGGAACAAATAAAGATGCATTTACCCCAATTTCAGGTGATCTTATCGAATGGGCTGATATTATTCTTGTCATGGAACAAAGTCATCGAACTAAAATTGCCAAGAAGTTTAGACGACAACTCAAAGATAAGAAATTAGCAGTGCTGGAAATACCTGACAATTATAAATATATGCAGCCAGAGCTAATATCTTTGCTTAAGTTAAAAGTCCCTAAGTATGTGTGCTTAGATTAATATTGTCTAATTTTTTTGAATTTCATGTTTACGGAATAAATCTAAAATTTCTTTTTTATCTTTTCTTTCCGCAAACTCAAATAATGACTGATATTCTTCCAACTTTGTTTCTCTAAGAACTCTATTAGGGTGTAAGGGATTATTAGATTTATTATAAGTATAGATATTTTTAATACTAAACTTATTATTTTGCTTCGGCTGTAACTCATGTTCTAATAATAGTTCTAGTAAATCACTATATTCTCTATTAATAGCATTGGCTAAAGTAATAGGAATATTATTCGCATCAAAAATTGCCCCATTCTCAAACAAAATATTGACTATATCTATATGATTTAATCTTATCGCTTTAGATAAAGGAGTTAATACTTGATCAACATTTTTTTCATTTGCATTTAA
>JBCCYD010000162.1:0-12305 GCA_039190385.1 Cyanobacteria bacterium P01_F01_bin.143
CCTGAATCTGATGAGATATATCGGGCCTTGGGATTAGCTTTGAATCAGCAAAACGATTTTGAGCAGGCCATAGATTGTTATAAGGAATCCTTGGAGATCAACCAAGAGCAACCAGCTTGGTTGTACTCTTCGTTAACGGAAATGTTGATTGGCAATGAAGAATTTCAAGAAGCGATCGCGATTGGTCAATTAGGGTTGAAATTTCATGGCGACTTTGCTTGGCTAAATTATCATCTGGCAGAAGCATTTTTCGCCGAAGAGAATTGGGATGAAGCTTTAACTTATTACCGTAAAGCGGATGAACTTCAATCTGATTTACCTGGTATTCAAGTTAAGGTGAATCTAGTTAGTGAAAATATTCAACAACAGGAGAGAGAAGAAGAATCTGAGCGTCTGTCTACTCAAGCGATCGCGAAACATAAAGAAGGAGCAATCGAAGCTGCTATTGCTTTATATTTAGAATCTCTAGAGATTAACGAAAATCAACCAGACTGGGTTTATAGTAATTTGATTACCTTACTCGCTCAGGCAAACAGAGTTGAGCAAGGATTAAGTTTTAAGGAGAAAGCTCTTAATATCCATGCTGAGTCGGATGAGATACATCGAGCCTTAGGATTAGCTTTTAATAAGCAAAATGATTTTGAGCAGGCCATAGATTGTTATAAGAAATCCTTGGAAATCAACCAAGAGCAACCAGATTGGCTGTATTCTTCGCTAACGGAAATGTTAGTTGAGAGCGAGCAATTTCAGGAGGCGATCGCGATTGGTCATCTAGGGTTGGAATTTCATGGCGACTTTGCTTGGCTCAATTATCATCTGGCAGAAGCATTATCAGCAGAAGAAAATTGGCATGAAGCTTTAACTTATTACGGTAAAGCGAAGGAGCTTCAACCTGATTTACTTGGTATTCAAGTTAAGATAAATCTGGCTAGTGAAAATAGCCAGAAAATAGATGATCTCTCATTAGAGCAAAAATCGAATGATTATCAAGCTCAAGCGGTAATTAAACATAAAGAGGGACAAACAGAAGCCGCAATTGCTTTGTATTTAAAATCTATTGAAATTAATGAAAAGCAAGCAGATTGGGTTTACGGAAATATTATTACCCTATTAACTCAAGACGATCAGATTGAGCTAGCAATAGATATAGGATTAAAAGCAGAAAAAATTTATCCCCAATCAGATGACATATATAGAGCAAGAGCATTAGTATTTGACAAAAAGAAGGAAAATTATAATGCTATCCAACTGTATCAAAAGGCTTTTGATCTTAACCCAGAACAACCAGATTGGTGTTACTTAAATTTTGCTCAAAAGTTATTAGAAATCGAAAGTATTAGAAAAACTCTTGAGGTGGTAAACAAAGGTCTCGAATATTATCCTAATTATTATTATCTAAATTATATTCAAGCTCAAGCTTTTGCTGCACAACAAAGATGGGATGAAGCAATAGCTGCTTATATTTATGTTCAAGATAAAAATCCTAGTTGGCTTGAAGTAGAAGAGAAATTAACTCAAACTGTTTATCAAAAAAATAAGCTAGAGAGAGCTCATCAAATCGCCTTTGCTCGTCAAGAAGCAGAAAAAGCGCCAAGTTTTTGGTTGAACAGTAAAGCTACAGAGCAAACTGAGTTTGTAAAAAATAAAGATGCTCAATCGACAATTGCTAAGTCCAATAATTTAGATATTGATTTTTTATTTAGTAAGGTTAAAAACCCGGAAAAAGATCTGCTTGAATTTCAGAGTATGTCTAAGGTTAATGCCAAATCTAGTTTGGATTTAAACTATGGCTGTTGGTTGAACTCTCATCTTATTTATTTAGAAGCATCTGTTGATAATTGTGTAATAAAAGAAGATGTTAATCTATTAATTACTAATGGTCACGAATATATCACTACTCAAGCTAAATTCTGGCCTATTGCCGAAAATCAGATAATTGGGATTGCGTGTTTTTCCAAGGATAGTAATCCCATAATCAACCAAGATTGTCGAATTTATCTCAATAATGAAAATCAGTTAGTTACTTCTAATCAGATAAGATTGCATCAAGCTTATAATTTAGAATTAATTGAGCATCTCAAAACAAAGTCTGATAGTCAAAAGAATTTAATTAGAGAAAAACTGAGTGATTTTTTGATTAATGCAGTACCGGAAAATATTCGAGAAGATGCCAGTAGTTTATTGAGCAAATTACAATATTTTCTGGATATTCAACCAATTAATAGTGTTGGCTTGAATATTCCGTTTAACATTTCTATTGATAATGTTATTTCTCTGGAAAATCAAAGTTTGTTTATTAGTGGATGGCTAAGAGATGACTATGAAATGCTCCAAGAGATTAAAGTAATTTCTTCTCTAGGCTTATCTTGGAATTTAGTAAAACAAGATATTCTAACTTTAGAAAGACAAGATAACAAAAACTTTTTACAAAACAATGATAATTTCCAGGAAAGTTTAGGATTTGTTATTTATACTCAAGTTCCTCAAAACATTTATGACTCTATTGCAAAATGGAATGGAATTCATAGTTTTCGCTTTGTAGTGAAGCTTAAAGGTGATATTGAAATAGAAATAGTTCCTGAGACAAAATATGAAGATCTTGAGGCAGCAAGAACAGCGGTAATTAAAATTGCCGAACCTAACAAAATTCCTGAAAAAATACTAGAGAAATGTCTTGCTCCTACAGCTTTGAAGTTGCAGCAATTATTGATGGCTCAAGTCAAAGTTAAAGATCTTACTGTGATTGGTAAGCCTGTAGAAAAACCTTTAGTCTCAATTATTATTCCTCTGTATCGTCGATTGGATTTTCTTAAGGTGCAATTTGCCGCGATCGCCAATGATCCTACGATTAAACAACAATGTGAAATTATCTATGTGCTAGATTCTCCCGAACAAGAATCCGAAGTCAGCAAGTTTTTGAGCGATCATGCCAAACTATACGAATTGCCAGTGACTTTAATTGTTATGGCAAAAAATAGTGGTTACGCTTCAGCTAACAACATTGGTGCGTCTCAAGCTAAAGGTAAATATTTATTACTGTTAAATTCTGATGTTTTTCCGAAAACTGAAGGCTGGGCTTTGAAAATGGCTAATTTTTACGAAAGCTCTCCCCAGATTGGTGTTTTAGGGGCAAAACTTGTCTATGAAGATAATTCTTTGCAACATGCAGGATTATTCTTCGAGCAAACTAGTTGCCCCTTCTGGAATATTCGACATTACTACAAAGGTCTTCCAGAAACTTATGAGCTTGCCCAACAAAATAGAGCAGTCCCTGCTGTTACGGGTGCTTGTTTGATGATTGACAAAGATTTATATGAACAAGTAGGAGGCTTAAGCACCGATTATATTATTGGTTCTTTTGAAGACTCAGATCTTTGCCTAAAATGTTCAACTAAGGGCTATGAAAGTTGGTATTTTGCTGATGCCACTTTATATCATCTAGAACGTCAATCGATTCATCTTCATCCAGTTTATAACCAAAGTTTAGCTTGGCATTTAAATAGCTATTTACATAATAAAAAATGGGGAGAGCAGCTCTCACAATTGATGGAATGCAACCAATAAAAAACTATATTTACTTCTTTTAATTTATGAATTTACTCCCAGCTTATGATGCTAGCGACACCGGTAAAAACCAAAAAAGTTTTAATTATTTCTCATAACCATCCTCATTTATCTCCTGGGGGGGCAGAAATTTTCTCCTATGATTTATTTCATGCTATTCGAGAGTGCACCGATTACCAACCTTTTTTCCTAGCTGCTACTGCTGATGAGAATCGAGAAATTCATGATGATACACCTTTTCAGTTATTGGTAGATTCTCCTGATGAGACTTTATTTTGGGGAGGGGATTTTGATTATTTTTATCATTCCCAGAAGTTGCTTAACTTCATGTATCTTGATTTTAAAAACTTTCTTCAAGAATTAAAGCCTGATGTTATTCATTTTCACCATACTATTCGCTTGGGAGTAGAAGCAATACAAATTGCAAGACAAACTTTACCTGAGGTAAAAATAGTTTTTACTCTTCACGAATTTATCTTAATTTGTCTTCGTGATGGACAGATGGTGAGGAAAGATAATGATGAACTTTGTGAATATGCGACTCCAGAACGTTGTTCTCTCTGTTTTCCCCAACATTCTCCGCTAAAATTTAAAATGCGAGAAGAATTTATTAAAACTCATTTAAATTTAGTAGATCAATTTATTTCTCCGAGTCATTTTTTAGCTAAACGATTTATTGATTGGGGAATTCCTCAGGCAAAAATGCAAGTTTTGGAAAATGGCAGACAGCTTGAGCACGCAGCTCCCTATCGACAACTACAAGAACAAGAGAATCGTCAAGTTTTTGGCTTTTTTGGACAAATAAATCCTTACAAAGGTGCTTTATTGATTTTGGAGGCTGTCGAGTATTTAGTAGCAAATAATTTTACTAATTTTAAAGTTGAATTATTTGGCAATATTGCAGTCGGATTCCCTGAATTTGAGGCTGATTTTTTGGACTGTTTGGCAAAATATCCTGAGATTGTGACTCACCACGGAAAATATGTGCAGGCAGAAATGAGCCATCTTATAGAATTAATTGATTGGGCAATTGTTCCTTCTGTTTGGTGGGAAAATTCTCCTCTGGTAATTCAAGAAGTTTTTATGCATGGACGTCCTATTATTTGTAGTGATATAGGAGGTATGAGGGAGAAAGTTACGAATAATATTGATGGTTTACATTTTCAAGCTAGAAATGCAGTTAGTCTGGCAAAAACTATCAAAAAGGCGGCTTCTGATATTGAATTATGGGAGAAGTTAGTGAATAATATTAAACCTTGTTTTTCTATAGAAGAATGTTCAAGAGAACATACCAAAATTTATGACAATCTCTAATAATTTACTAATTAAACAATGAAACTAATTACTAAACAACTTTTTTTTAAAGACCTTTACTCAGCCTCGAAGAAGCTAGTGATATCGAGGCAAGATAGTTTATTTTTTCAAGATAATTTTAAGTTACCTGATGAGATTTCTGTCTATGAATTTACCTATGATTTGCCGTCTCAACAGGGTAAGATTGCTGTTTTGGGTAAAGATAACAGTTCTGATTTTGTGGAGATGCAGTTAGCACCGAATTTTTTTCTGGGGTTGTTGGTTTTTTCTGAGTCGGCAAAGCAAGAGCTGGGACATCTTCAAGCTTGGTGGGCCGAGCGGAGTCCTCAAGAAGCTGTTCCGTCAGTGATGGAATTTGATTCTGGGCAGGATATTACGTTAGTGACAAGAGATTTTTGGCAGCAAATGTATGGGCAGATGGCTGAGCAAAATTCTGCGATCGCGAAAAGAATGGGTAGTTTGCAACAGCAGTATTTGGAGTTGAGAACTCTTCATGAAAATGTCCAAAATGCTTTTGCGGCAGTTGAAGATTATTTGAGTCTGGCAAAGTTGCCTGATTTGCAGTTAGTTTTCGACAATCAGCCCATGGAGGAAGATGATGTTGAGTTTTCTGAGTTAAAAGAGTCTTTGGGGATTAGACAATTATTGCCTGTTTCTTCCCGAGGTTTAGCAGTGGTGGAGCTTCATATCGCGAGTAAAGACGATCGCGCTACTGGTTATTTACAGGTTCAACTGAAAGTTTGTGAGGATAAAAATTCTTTTGTGCAGTGGCAAATTCCCTATCAGCAGTTATCGAAGGGTTGGTTGGGTTTGGATTTGCCGCAAATTGAGTTGGGCAGAAAACGCGATGTGGAGTTGATTATTGAATGGCATACTGATTTGGGGCCGGCACCGACTCTTTCTTTGGGGTCTAAGCAGACAATTCCTGAAGTTCAAGTATTTAATAATGAGGTGCGGTTGGAGAATAGTTTGGCTTTTCGGATTTGGAATGGTTTACCTGGGGTGAGAAGGGTTACTAGTCCTTATCTAATGAGTTTGAATAATGATTGTAAGTCTCTGGCTTTGGGTTATCTGGGTCAAGGGGCAATGGCTAGGGTTAGGGAGGTTACTCAGAATGTTTTGGGTGAGGATAATCCTTATATTCAGGTGATTAATCATGGGTCAAAAATTATGACTCGGCCTCGTCCTGATGGCAGTCCAACGATCGCGATGTTGCCTTTCTGTTTTCCTCCTACTGCTAATTCGGTAACGGCTACTGTGATGACGGAGCATCCTGAGGCTGATGTAATGGAATATGCTTTGGTGATTATGAGTAAGGAGATGAAGCCGGAAAATGGTTTGCGGGAGGATTTGGTTTTAGGAAGTTCGGGATGGGTTAGCGTGGAGGCGAATACGCCGAGGCAAATTTCGGTATCTTTGGCGGGTTCGGTGGATGAGCATTGTCATATTGTGATTGCGACGAGGTTGGCGGCAAGTAGTATTGCGGCGTTTGCTGAGACTTGTTGGTTGAATTTTAATTTAGATTTTGTTGAGCGGGGTTTGTCTGAGGTGTCGGAGCCTGCGATCGCTTTTGTTAATTGAGGTTTGTTCTTTTGCTTTCAAGTCTTTAGTTAGGGTTATTCCTCAAATCCGTAAATGCATTGGGGGGACGGTGTCCTCCCCATATGCGGAGCGGTATCCTTTAGGGGACCCCTGACAATGTATTAACTAGTGAGTTTTTGTAGGGTGGGTATTTTTAACATTATGGGTATTGCAGTCCAAAAGGTTAATCCAATCCCACAAACAACTTGATTAAAATATCTTTTAATAAATAAAATAATAATGCTTGCTACTACAGAAATTAATCTAAGGGAAACAGCTCTTAATTCTAAGGCTCTCAGTCCTCAAACTCTTAGTCCTCAAGTCGCGATCGTGATACCTGTTTATAAACATAGTGTTTTGGTCGCAGAAGCTATAACCTGTGCTTTGGGGCAAGAGACAGAATTGCCTTTTGTGATCATCTTGGTGAATGATGGCTGTAAATTCCAAGAAACGGATCAAGTTTGTCGCGAGTTTGCCTTGGCTTATCCTGAAAAAATTACCTACCTATATCGTCCTAATGGCGGATTGAGTGCTGCGAGGAATACGGGAATTGACTTTGCTTTGCAAACTTGGGATGAGATCGCGGCAATTTATTTACTAGATGCGGATAATCGCATTTCTCCTCATACAATAGAGCGCTCTTTTAATCTTTTGCAAGATAATCCTCAAGTTGGTTGGGTTTATCCCACAATTGATATGTTTGGCAAGGAAGAAGGTGAAGATTTTGACTACAGAGGAGCTTATTCTAAACTACGACATACTAGATTTAATACTTGTGAAGCGGGTAGTATGATTCGGCGTGAAGTCTTTGAGCAGGGATGTCGTTACGATGAATCGATGATCTTAGGCTTTGAAGATTGGGAATTTTGGTGGCAGGCGATCGCGGCAGGATATCAGGGTCAACATTTACCGGAATCGGGATTTCAGTATCGCAAGCGTTTTGAGAGTATGTTGAGTGATTCTCATCGTGATGGAGAAGCGATTAAACATTATATGCGGCAGAAAAATCGCGATTTATTTACCCATCGCCAATTATTGGCTTGGGAACATCAAGAAGCTCCTCGTTATGCAATTTTTGCTCAGGATAAGCAGCAAGTTATTCTCACTAGTGATCCAATAGTGGAAGGTGAGTCTCTTAATGTGGAGGACTGGAAAGATTATTATATTCGCGGGCAATTAATGCCTTTTAGATATCATCGCTCTCATTTTTTGGTTTTTACCAGCAGCAAAGTATTACAGATTTTGCAGGAGCAAGGCTTAAGCCATTGGTTATTTTGGCAATTGGAAAATTCACTCAATCAAAGTAATTTTGCTAGTTTAACGTTGACGGTCAACTTCGAATCGTCAAAAATTTCTCTTAGCAAAGAACCCGAACCCTCAGTTTTTAAATTAGGTCAAGGTAATCATCTGATTATGACGACTGTGGAGGTAATGGATCAATCTTTGTCTAATCAGGAAGAAAATTGGATTCTTAATTTACTTAATCTTGATCCTTTGCCGAAAATTTTTGGATTAGAAGTGGCATTGCCAGCATCAATATTGCCCGAACTACCGATGGGGGATGCTTTATCTTCTGTGCTTAACACTTTTAGGCGTTTACGTTGTGATTTGTTGCAACAAACAACTAATGATGCTTGGGATTGGCATGATAATTATTTGCCTCCTCGTTCTCGGATGTTTGAGGATCTTCGTTTAGCTTTGGATTGTGGGACGACTTATCCTAAATTAACGAATAATGACGAAAGGCATATTGGTTTTATCTTTTCTATTCTAGAATTTGGTGGAGTCGAAAAGGTAGCTCTTAATATTGCCTGTGCTTTCAAAGAGGCGGGATGGCATGTTCATTTATTTGTCTTTGACTTGCAAATGCAACAGTTGCCTTCCTGGGCGCAAGTGTTTGATTCGATTAATTTCTATCATGAAGTTTCTATGGGTCCCTGGCAAGGACAGCAATATATGGGATCTAAAAATGATAGTTGGTCGGTAAACTCAGAAAAGCTTGCAGCTAAAGGTTTGTTATCTTGGCTGGATGCGGCCATCAATTTTCATAGTCCCACTGCTAATTCGGTGATGGCTTTGCTTAAGCGTTCTGGAGTAACCACCCTTACTTCGCTCCATGTTCATGATCTTAGTGCGAGTCATCGACCTGTTGGGCATAGTTATCTGACGTTGGGCTATGAACATGCCTACGATTATATAATTCCCTGTTCGCAAAATATGGCTAATTGGTGTCATAGTTTGGGAATTCCCGAGGAGAAAATTGTCAAGGTACAGAATGCTTGTGGTTATCCTTTGGCGAGAACAAAAGTAGCGCAAATTTTGACTAGAAGAAGAGCCAGGGGTTTTACTGGGCGATTGCGGGTTTTGTTCTTAGGTCGTTTCGATCGCCAGAAGGGTTTGGATCGTTTGCTGGATTTGGTTAAGCGATCGCGGAAACTAGAATTACCTATTGACTGGCGTTTGGTGGGTAAAAATGTTTTTCAGGAGCCAAAATCTCTCAAACGTTCTTCCCTGCGAGAACAATTGTTCTCAAATAATGAAACTTCAGCGGCAGCATTCGTCAGTCCTCTAGAAGAAATTATGGATTTAATCGAACCTCCTGTCTTTACAACTGAAGAGCTTACAGAACTCTATGAATGGGCCGATATTTTAATCTTGCCGTCCTATTGGGAAGGGCTACCGCTTACTATTCTCGAAGCTATGCGTTTGGGTGTAGTAGTTTTGGCCTCTGATGTTGGCGCGATCGCGGAAGTGGTGTCTCATCAAAGCAATGGCTTGATGATCTCTGATACTGAGGGCAGTTCTTTTACTGATTCCGCGATCGCTGAGTTTCAGCAACTAATCGCTAATCCCACCGAGTTGACAAGACTCTCTGAGGCTGCCGCGATCGCAGTTGACCAACTTTCTTGGGGTAATGCCAGCGCCGATTTAATTAAGAAAGTAACAGCTCTAAGAAATTATGAATGAATGAGATTCCAAGCTAATTTGGCAGCGCCAATCATTCCTGCGCGATTGCCCAATTCGGCTTTTAATAGTTTTAGGCCCAGACGAGAAGAAGGGTGAACTCGTCTATTTATTTCGGCTAAAGTTGCCGGGAAAAAATATTCCGCACTGGCACTAATACCACCACCTAAAATTATGGCTTCGGGAGTTAGGACATAGACTAAACTAGTAATTCCTGCACCGAGAGTTGTGCCATATTCTTGCCAAAAAGCTAATGATTCGCGATCGCCTTGGGCTGCTAATTCACCTAATTCCAGAGGCTCTTTCCCTGTCATTCGACGAATTGCGCCAATCGAAGCATATTGTTCTAGAGAACCTTGATTGCCACTATTACAAGGATATCCTTCTGGATAAAGAGTCACCAAGCCCAACTCTCCCGCTGCACCATAACTACCAGTAAATAGTTTGCCATTGATAAAGATTGCGCCGCCGACTCCTGTTCCTAGGGTTAATAAAATAAAATTATCGATATCTCTTCCCGCACCAAGCCAAGCTTCACCTACAGCGGCAGCATTAGCATCATTAGAGAGAGTCACCGGTAAATTAGTCCTAGTTTCTAGCCATTGAGCCAGGGGAATATCCGTCCAATCTGGTAAATTAATCCCTACTCTGGCAATGCGATTGGTCGCATCAGTGGGGCCAGGCATGCCGACACCGATCGCCTGACAATTATATTTGTCAGATAATATTTGAATTGGATGCGCGATCGCACTAATAATGGCCTCAGGAGTAGCCGGCTGAGGAGTGGCCAGATTAATCGATTCGAGACAATTTCCCTCTAACCCAAAACATCCTAAACTGACTGTTGTTCCCCCAATATCAATCCCGATAACTTGCTGTTGGCTCATTTTTTAAATACGAATTTAGAATCAGAAACTCACCATATCCTGTCCTAAAATATAAGCAATCTATAGGGCGTGTCATCATTTGAAGGAGAAGATGCTTTTGAGAGGGTTTTTGCGAGATACAAGAAGAAAAATGTTCTGCATAGCAGAGCTATGGAGGTTATTTTTCGACGCAGTAGGTCGTAAAAACACCGAAGAAAGCACTTTTTTTTTAATTGAAGACACGCCCTAGTTTAGGTTTTTAGTAGATGATAAGATAAGACCTAAAAATTAGGATAAATAGATTTAGTCGTGCCCAAGCAAAAAGCAGGCATTATTTACAACGATATTAAACCAATAGCTTGCCAAATTGCGGCGGAAATAGAAGAAAAACTAGTTGCTTGCGGTTGGTATGTGGAGAAAACTACAGGATTAGGAGGTATTTTAGAATATGCGAATCCTGAAAGTCTCGTTTGTCATACTCGAATCGAGTCTTTAGTCCCTCCTAATTTTGACAGCGACTTAGCTTTTGTTATTGTCTTAGGAGGTGATGGGACAGTTCTTTCGGCATTTCGTCAGATTGCACCGCTTAATGTTCCCTTACTTACCATCAATACAGGGCATATGGGATTTCTCACCGAAACCTATGTTAATCAAATCCCTCAAGCTATTGAAAAACTGTTAGTCCAAGATTACGAAATTGAAGATCGTTCTATGCTAGCAGTACAAGTATTTCGTGATAATAATCTGATATGGGAAGCTCTCTCTTTGAATGAAATGGTTTTGCATCGAGAACCGTTGACTAGTATGTGTCATTTTGAAATTCAAATTGGCAGACATGCGCCAGTAGATGTTGCCGCCGATGGTATTATTATTTCTACTCCCACTGGTTCAACAGCTTATTCCCTGAGTTCGGGAGGGCCGGTGGTAACCCCCGAAGTCCCTGTGCTGCAACTAGCGCCTATTTGTCCTCATTCTCTCGCTTCTCGGGCATTAGTTTTTTCTGATAGTGAAGTTGTCAATGTCTTTCCCGCTACGCCAAACCGTATGGTCATGGTAGTTGATGGTAATGGCGGTTGCTATATTTTGCCAGATGATCGAATTAATGTTGCTAAATCACAATTTAATGCTCGTTTTATTCGTTTAAAAGATCCTGAATTTTTCCGTATCTTGAGAGAGAAGTTGGGTTGGGGATTACCTCATATTGCAAAACCAACTTCCGTCGAACTACCTTAATTCAGGTATCAGTCAACAGTTATCAGTTATCAGTTATTAGTCATCAGTTATCGGTTAAAACTCATGTCTCCCAATAGTTCAGAGCCAATGCGGATTTTGTTGCTTACAGATGAAGTATTTGCTCGACAAGCCAGTCAAGATTTACAAATAGCAGGCTATTTTACTATAGTTGAAAAAAATCTCACTTTAACTTGGAAACGATTTATTAGTCTCGAAATCGCGATGGTTATTATTGATAAAATCTGGTCTGGCGAAGCAGGCATTAGTTTTTGTCATCTGTTACGAAACCAAGGCAGTCGGATTCCAATTTTAATGTTACTCGAACAAGAAATCGTAGCCGAAAGGGTAGCTTGCCTCGAAGCTGGTGCTGATGATTATCTTCTCAAGCCTTATAACAAAGACAATTTATTAGCTCTTCTTCATTTATATCTCAAACCTGTTGCAGAACTTAAAGAAAAGTTACGTTTTGGGGAATTGATGTTAGATTTGACTACTCGTCAGGCGGTTAGAAAAGATCAAAAAATCGATCTCACGATGAAAGAATTTGAATTGCTTAAATATTTTATGTTGAATCCTGGGAAAGTTCTTTCTCGGGAAGAAATTATTGCCAATGTTTGGGGCTATGACTACCAAGGAGAATCCAACGTCATTGAGGTCTATATTCGTTATCTACGACTCAAAATAGAAAACAAAGAGCAAAAAAGGCTGATCCAAACAGTTAGGGGAATGGGCTATGTTCTGCGTGAAGCGTAATTAAGTCAGAAAATTTTAATTTTGCAACAA
>JBCCYD010000163.1:0-12300 GCA_039190385.1 Cyanobacteria bacterium P01_F01_bin.143
CATTATTTGCTCAAGACGCTGATACAATTCTCTCATTACACTGACTGGTTTTGATTATCTCAGTCAGTATCTGACATTTCTTGCTCAAAGAGTATGGGGATGTCTTTCTTCTCTCAACTAGAACTTCTCACTGTCCAGTTTCTATAATTAATAATGATTTTCTATTCTCGAATTCCTCAACTTTTTCATGAATAACAGTACAGCAGAACAATTACAAAAAGCGATCGCGTCTTATAAAAGTAATGTTGATTATCTAGAAATTCGGGTTGAACAAAGTGAAGCTACCAGTTTAAGTTTTCGCGGTGCCCAATTAGATGGCGTAGATCGGGGTTTTGCCCTTTCAGGAGGAATTCGAGCTTGCGATCGCGGAGGCTGGAGTTTTGTCACTTTCAACGGCTTGGGCGAACTCAACAATCGCATTGAAGAAGCAATTTCTCAAGCTAAACTAGTCGGCAAAGAAACAACTAAATTAGCTTCTGCCGAACCCATAGAAGATATAGTCAAAGTCGAATTAGCTAGAGATCCTCGCGGAGTTTCCCTCGCCGATAAACGAGAAATCCTAGAAGCCTATAACCAATTAATTCTTGATTATGATCCCAGAATTCAAACTACGATGTCGAGTATTCGCGATCGCTTTTCTACCCAATATTTTGTTAACTCCGTCGGCAGTTGCATTATCCAAGAAAGATTAGATATTAATGGGAGATTCGGCGCGATCGCCAGAGGGGAAGATGGCGTGGTTCGTCAGGGAACAGAAACAGTGCATTCTCGTAATGATTTCAATGTCTTAGTCGATATCGAAGAGCGAGTGCTCGGCGCAGCAACTAGAGCCGTTAAGCAATTAGAAGCAAAATCCGTGCAAGGTGGACAATATTCAGTGATTCTCGATCCTTACTTAGCCGGAGTTTTCATTCACGAAGCCTTTGGGCATCTTTCCGAAGCTGATTTTGTCTATGAAAATCCTCGGATGCAAGAGTTATTGACATTAGGAAAACCTTTGGGAATTGAGCAACTCAATGTTATTGACGATGCCACTTTAGAGAATTTACCAGGCAGTTTGAAATATGACGATGAAGGTGTGCCAGGACAACGGAAATATCTGATTAAAGATGGTGTTTTGGCGCAACGACTCCATTCTCGTGAGACTGCGGGCAAAATGCAGGAAACGCCCACGGGCAATGCTAGAGCAATTAGGGCTAATTATCCTCCCATTGTGCGAATGACCAATACCGCGATCGAGCCGGGAGATACTTCCTTTGATGAGATGTTGAGTGGTATTGATGAAGGAGTTTATGCGGTGCGGATGTTAGGCGGACAAACTAACGGAGAAATGTTTACTTTTGCCGCAGCCGAAGGCTACATGATTCGTGACGGGAAAATTGCGGAACCTGTTAGTGATGTGACGCTTTCGGGGAATGTGTTTCAGACGCTCAAGGATATAGAAGCGATCGGCAACGATACTTTATATGTTAATGGTGGTTGTGGCAAAGGAGGACAAATGCCTCTTCCCGTAAGTGTTGGCGGGCCTCACGTTAGGATTAAAAATGTTGTAGTTGGTGGACGGTAATTTTAGCTAATTGCTAATTGCTAATTGCTAATCGCTGATAGTTCATGAGCAAACTTATTCATCTTGCCATTGACGATATGGGTGCTTAGCCAAATTGGAATTGAAATATTTGGGATCTGTTACTTGACGATCAATCCAGTCTGGTAATTCTATTTCTTGATTTTCATCTGTTAATTCAACTTCAGCGATTATCAAACCAGCATTGTCTCCCAAGAATTCATCAACTTCCCAAGTTAGATTACCTTGGGGTATTTTGTAGCGCATTTTTTCGATAAAGGGGCGATCGCATAAAGTTTCGAGGATTTCTTTAGCATCCGCGATCGGAATCGGATATTCAAATTCTGATCGAGTTTGACCAACACTTTTTCCTTTCAGCGTTAAATATCCTTGTTCTCCGATAATTCTCACTCTAACAGTTTGTGTCCCCACTGTACTTATATAACCTTGGCAATAGAAAACACCCTCAGCTAGTTTTTTCCAGTCATCATTTTTGACCAAATACTTACGTTCAATTTCTTTCGCCATCGTTATTAATCCCAAATTAAACAATGTCTTCGTTATCATAATGCCCCAATCCCGACGTTCCCCTTGTCCGATCGCTTGTTCTTTAGATCTCATTGGCGATCGCTGGACTTTATTGATTATTCGAGACATGATGTTTTTTGGCAAACAAAGATTTGACGAGTTTTTAAATTCTCCTGAGGGGATTTCTACTAATATTTTGGCGAGCCGTCTCAAATATCTCGAAGAGATGGAATTGGTCACAAAACAGCCCTATAGCAATCATGCTCGTCGTATGAGCTATCAACTAACTAAAAAGGGAAAAAGCTTACGTCCAGTTCTCAAGACAATGATCGCATGGGGACTAAAACATATTCCTGATACTCAAATTCCTGAAAACGAATAATTTTAAACTGCTATAATTAACCACAAATAAGCATTAATTAAGATGGAACTAATTATTTCAATTATCATCATAATTTTGTTTGCATTTGGATTTTATTTTGTATTGAAACTATTTGCAAAAGCAGAAAGTAAAGATACCAAGTTAAATCCGCCTCGTGCTACAAAAGAATCATTGTTAAAACCTTATTTAAAACAAAAATCTGAGTTAAAATCTTCTCCAGAACCAAAATCTGATTCTAGACCTAAGATAGACTTATCAGATGTCCTTAGTCAGCCTTATCCAAAGCAATCATCAGACGAATTAAATTCTGTCAAAAAAAGATTGCGAATGCTCCTTTACGGTGATGATGATGCCATCAAAAGAATAATTCAGTCAGAGCGCAGACAAAGCCCGCATAAATCCGAAGTAGAATTATATAAAAATGCTATTGAACGTTTAGAAAGAGACCGAGGACGCTAGCTTAAAAAATAAAATCATCAATTAAATCTGTAATATTGCGACTGTAAACCATATCACCATAATTTTCCCATTTTTCTTGTGGCCAATTATGATTATCTAGAGTAGCTTCTTGAATCATTGCCATAAAAGGACGACGTAATTGTTCGTATTGACTAAAATAATGATCAATAATTTCTTGATTATCTAAAGCATTATTATTAATAATATTCGCGATCGTTCTTCCCATTACCGCAGCATCTTCTAAACCTTGATTAGCTCCTTGAGCCGCAAAAGGAGGCATTCCATGAGCAGCATCTCCAGCCAAAACTAATCTTCCTTTACTCCAAATAGTTTGCTCCAGAGAAATATTAGCCGGATGAATATAGTAGGGACGACGAATTAATATTTCGGGATTGGATAAATTAATTACTTGGACAAAAACATCGGAAAATCCAGATTTATTTAAAATATTCGCTGCTAAATTAATTATTTCTTCGGAAGATTTCTTTTGTAGTAAATCTAAATCTAAAGGAGCATGTAATAAATAACCAAGGGCATTTTGAGATCTTCGAATCAAGATTATCCGAGGACGCTCTGTATTATTACTAGGGGAATCACGATCATCACTATATAAAGTAACGACTTTATCACCTTGAAAATATTTAGTTTCTAATTCTTGAATAATCGTCTGGGATACATTCTCAATTTGTAAACAACCGATCGCGGAAAAGCCAGAATATTGTGGTTTTGCCCATTGAGCTAACTCGGAATTACTATAGATTTTTTGTCGAATTGTCGAATTAATACCATCGGCTGCAACAACTAATTTAGCTTGTAATTTCTGGGCAATAGTATTTGTAGTTGTTGATTTTTCTGGAGATTGAGTTTCTTTAGAATCTATTTTTGGTGGTTCCCAATGGGCAAAAGGATTACTCAAACTTTCATCATTATTAGTAACACAATCAACTTCTAGCAAATCATCTTTTTCTGTAATATCAATGCAACGATGATTGGCTCTCACTATTTCTGATGGCAGTAAATTTCTCAAACTAGTTTGCAAATCAAACCAAGGAATGGAAACTCGTCCTTCTTCATAACGCTCAAACCAAACATCAAAATCTAAGGGAATCTCCCGAGTAATTTGGCCTTGTAAATTTTTGTGATACCAAAATCTTTTCTGGGAAGTTTGGGGATTTTTCCCCTCGCTATTTTGCCTCCGAGCTTGGTTAAATCCTAATCCTGTTTGCTTTACTGCCTGATAAGCTTGCTCATCTACATATCTGAGGGCTTTTAAGCCGTTGGGTAATAGATCAATTGTTTGACCAACTCGACGAAAACTACGAGTTTGATCAATTACCAATAGATTATTTATGCCCCGCTTACGTAATGCGATCGCGGTAGCCAATCCCACTGGCCCAGCACCAACAATCAACACATCATAAATATGCTGTGAATATTTTCCTTCTACCATCTGACTTTTGACTTTTGACTTAGTTTTCAGTTTTATTTTTTTCCAAGTTCAAGTCAAGAACTGGCTTTGCTTTTTTTTGTAACACAGGAGTGGGGTTTAGTTTTTCTTCCCAAGTTTTAATCAAGCTTTGAGCATTACCATATCCAGTAGTGCCCGAAGGAATTTTTCGTGCGATCGCGAGTGCCTCTTCAAGGGAATAATAGGAAGTTCTTTCGGCCAACACTAGCATTTCCGTACTCCAATCATTAACATTGGGCGCGACTTGATAATAAGAAGAAGTATCCGAAGGCACTTGGCGAATTGTTCTAATCGCTTTAGCCAGGGAATCTGGAGTTCTTTGATTTGCTAGTTTAAAAGCCTCTCGTAAATATTGTTGACCTTTAATTTCCCGTTGCCAAAGAGCTATTTTCTTGTTTGCTTGAGAAGATAAAGCTCTTCGGGGGCCAATTTGTCGAGCTGTTTCAATTGCTTGGTCGTAGTTTTTGAGATTAGCCAGGGAAATAGCTTGATCCAAAATGGGCTGATCTTCGACTCTTTCAATACTACTTTGCCAACGATTGGCGTATTTTCTAGCTTCTCGATATAGGGGACTACTAGAAGAAACCAAATTAATTTCCGCGATCGCTCTACGCCAAGCTGTGACATTTGCAGGGGCAGCCAGTTCCTTGGCCCGAGCAATTATGGGGCGGTCTTCGATAGTTTGAATTTCCCCACGCCATTGATTAATTTGCTTTTGGGCTTCTTGGTAACGGGGATTGCCTTGAGGAATCTGCCTTAATTCTCTAATTGCTGCGTTATAGCTAGTAATATTTCTTCCTTGGACAAATTGGTTAGCTTGGTCAAAATGCTTGACATCTTCGATTTCCAATGTCCAACGGACAATTAGTTGCTGAGCTTGGGCATAAAGATTGGCTTCGGGCTGTAATGTAGCGGCTTCTGCGATCGCATCTTCTAAATTCAATACCGAACCTAAATCAGCACTTGTTCCCGCATTAGCAATAATTTTCCATTCTTTAACCAATTCGGCAATGCCTAAAGTTTCACCAGGGACATTGTAGGTAATGGTTAATAGTTTGGTCCAATTTCTTTGAGTGAGATAATCATCAGCTAGAGCAAAGATGCGGGTTTTCCCTTGAGCCAAGATATCCTGAGCTTCGGCGTAAGCGTAACTATCTTCAGAAATTGTTTCCGCTTTTTTGATCGCGGCAAATAGATTGTCGAGACTACCTTCTTCTAATTGGGTAACGGCCTTATCGAGAGTAGCACTTTCTTCTTGGGCAATATTGATATTGTCGATCGCCTGTTGATATTTGGTAGTTGACCAATAGTTGTTGCGCACATCTGCTAGGCGAATTGCCGAGGAAAAAGCGTCGTTCCATTGAGCAGTTCGCAAATGAGTTTCGACGCGATTATAAGTATCTTCGGCATTTGACCAAACTTTTTCCCAGTTAGCGATTTTAGAATCGACTATTTTCTGGGCTTCTACATTATTGGGGATTTCCTTCGCGATCGCGATCGCGGCTTCTAAATTACCTTCTTGAAACTTAGTTTCCCCAATATCCAAAATTCCCGTGGCCCATTTTTCAACATTGCGATTAATTTCCGAGCGCAACGGATGATCATTTGGTAATTCTTCCACCAACGCGATCGCACTCAAATAATCTTCAACGGTTTGTTGCTCAGCCAAATTTTGGGCGCAATATATTCTCACCGCAGCCGAAGCCACTGGCCAAAAAACATTAGAGCAAGTCTTTGTTTGGGGTAATCTTAGTAGCATAGAGGTTGCACCATAGCCAATCCCTCCGGATAAAATTACCAAAGCGATGCCCCATATTTGCCAAGTTTGCCACCAAGAAATTCTGGGAGATGATTCTGTAGTCATGGGCTTCGGAGAATGGAGTTGAGGATTAGTTTCAGTAGTTACAGTATTAACAGAAGTATCGGCTACTGGCAAAGACAGATTATCTGATCTCGAAGAGTCAAATTTCGACTTATCATCAGATTCTCTTCTCAAATTATGCTCTTGGGATAACAGAGAATTGGCTCTTAGGGATTTACTACCAATATTGTTTGATTCTCGATTAGTTTTCATAAACTATCTATAATTTGCCAGTAACTTCCACCTACAATTGCTCTTAGAAATATTTACCAAGCCGCACTACATCTTATCATCTAGTTTCTTACGTATATATACTCGATACACAGTGAAAAACCTGATAAATCGCTAATTAGACTCCGCTTTGAGATCATCAATAATTTGGTTCAGTTCTGCTTCTGTTGCCTGATAAACCTCATTACAAAACTGGCAAGTTGCTTCAGCACCCCCATCTTTTTCAATCATATCCTTCAGCTCAGCTTCACCCAACATCTTCAAGGCGCCCAAAACTCGATCAAAAGAACAAGGACAACTAAAGCGAACTAACTGACTTTCAGGCATGATCGTTAGTCCTAGATCTCCTAGTAGATCTTCCATGATCTCGTTGAGACTCTTCCCTGCTCTTAAGAGGGGAGTAAAACCTGATAGTTTACTAATACGAGATTCCAACAAAGCCACTAAAGATTCATCCCGAGCAGCTTTTGGTAACACCTGCAATAACAAACCTCCTGCTGCTGTGACTCCATCTGCACCAACAAAAACCCCTAATAATAATGCCGAAGGTGTTTGCTCGGAATTTACCAGATAATTAGCAATATCTTCGCCAATTTCCCCAGAAACTAATTCCACAGTACTTGAGTAAGGATAGCCATAACCGACATCTCTAATTACGTATAGAAAACCCTCTTTACCGACGGCTCCTCCCACATCTAGTTTGCCTTTATCATTGGGGGGTAATTCTACTTCAGGGTTTTGGACATAGCCGCGAACAGTACCATCTAAACCCGCATCAACTAAGATGCTTCCCAAAGGGCCATTACCTTCAAAGCGGATGTTTACTCTAGATTCGATTTTTTTCATGCTGGATACTAATAATAATCCAGCAGTCATCGTGCGACCTAAAGCTGCGGTAGCAACATAGGAAAGGTTATGTCTTTGGCGAGCTTCTTCTGTAAGTTTGGTGGTGATAACTCCTACTGCCCTGATGCCATTATCTGCTGCGGTTGCTCTAATTAATTTGTCTGCCATTTATTTGAATATTAAGTTGCTACATGCTGCTTAATAAAATTTAGCATTTTACCTCTCATGAGAATTTAGGAGATGACAAATTACTCATTATTCCAGCATTAAGGCTCGATAACTTGCCTGCACAAAATGACGATTTTAAACTTTTGCACAACTCAAATAAAGTACGGTGTCTAGAAAATATCTTTCGCTAGTCAAGTCGCTTCGCTCCAATGCAAAAATAAAATCACTATTTTTGTTTGGGAGTACCGTACAAATAGTGATCCTGTTCGACAGACCAATCAGCAGGAGCTTCTACTGTTCCAGCAAGAGCTTCTATTGCTGACCAACCGTTTTCAGGAGTTTGAGTTTCTGTTTGTGATTGAATGGTAATTATATAGCGTTGGTTGACTTGAAGGTTTACAGGATTATCTGGACGTAAAGATTCACCATCAAAGGTGGCAGTTATTGTTTGGGTCATTGATTAATTATTAACGAGCTTTATATCATCTAGGTTATCAATATACATAAATAGTATGCAGCCTCTGGAGTTAAAACCTATGTTAGAAAAATCTCAAATTATTAGCATCTCTTCGGAAGTAATGGGTGGAACTCCAGTTTTTACTGGTACTAGAGTACCTATTCAAACTTTTTTAGATTATTTAAAAGCAGGAGAATCTATTGATGATTTTTTAGCAGGATTTCCTTCTGTAACCAAAGAACAAGCGATCGCATTTCTTGAAGAAGCGGAAAGACAACTTACGACCGCGATTAAATAACTATGAAACTGCTTTTAGATGAATGTATTGATCGAAGATTAGCGAGAGAATTCGTTGGGCAAAATATCAAAACTGTTCGACAAATGGGATGGACAGGAACTAAGAATGGCAAACTTTTAGCCTTAGCAGAAAAAGAGTTTGATGTTTTTATTACAGTTGATCGCAATTTATCATTTGAGCAAAATTTACCAAGTTTCAACATTGCAGTAGTTGTTTTAAAAGCATATTCTAATAGACTGGCAGATTTAAAACCATTAGTGTCTCAAATTATGGAGATATTGCCTACTTTAGTTAAAGGTCAAGCGGTAATAGTTGAGTGAATAATCTTGAAATTGACATTAGAAAAGGTAAAAAAATCTTAACTACTAAAACTTTTAAACAATAGACGTAAAGGTTTGCGAAGCTTTCTCGGCAACCAAAGCGAGGTCTTCAGAAAATTACGTAACTTCCAAGTAGTATCTCCCAAGCGCTTACTTAAAAATAGCAATAGCTTATATTTTATTGATCCAGAATTGACATTTTTAATAATTGGTTGGAGAAAATAATCATCCACATTATTTTCTGCTGCATGTTGCACAAACCATAGAGCATAATTTAGTCTTCCTTCCAAATGATTCAGATCAAAAGCCCTTTGTAAATCAATTCTTTGTTCCCAGAGATAACGCATTAAATTAGTAACTTTCCAGGGAGAAATACCAGAGACTACGCCCGAAGGTTGATTGAGATATTTATAAAATGAATCAAAAGGATTAGCGTCAAATTTTTCTGGTAAATCCCGATAACAATAACGCATCAGATTCGCGATCGCCAGACCATTACTAAACTTACCATAGCTATATTTAGGCTTAATATTTTCTTGCTCACTAAATTTTTGTAACTGTTCTAGATAGTGATTAACAATGTTCTGAACTGGCTCAGCCAAATCACCATTAAACCTTTCGGTATGTTTAGAAAGACGTTGGGGTTGTTTGCTATCAATACCGCTAAAGTGAAAGAATCTTAAAGGTTTACCGTCAACTAACCAGCCTGTTTCCGTTTGGGTTAGTTGCCGCTGTTCGATATTCCAATAGGCCACATTAAGACTATGATCTCGCAAAATAGCTACATTATCATGGAAAGCGGGTAATAAATCGACAAATTTCTGATCGACAAAAATTCCTTGATTCTGTTGATTAATGCATTGAAAACGCAATCTTCTTTCCCACCATTGCAAAAACGCGATCACGTCAGAGCTATTATTCAAAGCAATAAAACCTAAGTTATAGACCCCAGCTTTCATAATTCCGATGTCATTGGGAAAATCTTTAGCTTCTGCTGGAGCGGTCAGATGGGGAGTCACCACAAAATTGGCACCGTTTTCAAAAGCTTCAAAAACAGGACTCATGGAGGCAAAAAGTTTAATGTCTGGATCGAGGTAGACCACTTGCTCATAGCCTCTTGATTCGATAAGCTGCCGCATCACAAAGGGTTTAACTGCTGTATTGAATTCCATGATGTCGTAGCGAAAAGCAAAATCAGGAAAATTCTCAATCCCTAGATCTGCTGCCGGAATAATTTCTACATTTTCAATTCCTAACTCGACATCAGCAGAAATTTTATCGGCTAAACATAAAAATAAATCTGCTTCGGGATGATGCTCTTGTAACGAGGTAAATAAGATTCTCACATAGGAAAAATAATTGTTAGAACAGATACTGACAATAGCTCGTTTCTTGTTGTTGGATGTGGAACTCATCAATTAAAAGTGCGATCGCATTTATTTAACATCACCATATATCACTACAAGTTACCGCAAAGATGAGCCGAACAGACAGAAATTAATTTATCCTGATTATTGATTACATGAAAAAAACTCTTTCCCCAAATTCCCCAAAACAAAATGAAATCTCATATTTTAGTTGTCGAAGATGAAGCTAAACTAGCTCAGTTTATGAAGCTAGAATTGGAATATGAAGGCTATGAGGTAACTGTGGTCAACGATGGCTTAGGAGGTCTAGGGACAGCGCGGGAAATGACCCCTGATCTTATTCTCCTCGACTGGATGTTACCAGGAATCTCAGGATTAGAAATTTGTCGTCGTTTACGGCAAACTGGGGATAAAGTGCCGATTATTCTCCTAACCGCTAAGGATGAAGTCAGCGATCGCGTTGCTGGTTTAGATGCTGGAGCAGATGATTACATAATTAAGCCCTTTAGTATTGAAGAGTTACTGGCTCGTATCCGAGCTAATTTGCGACGTAATCAAGAAGAAGATAGTAGCGCCCTACAATTTGCCGATTTACGTTTAGATCGCTCCTCTCGCGAAGTTCATCGTAACAATCGCTTGATTGAGCTAACAGCTAAAGAATTCGATCTTTTAGAATATCTAATCTCCCATCCTCGTCAAGTTTTAACTCGCGATCAAATCTTAGAAAGGGTCTGGGGCTATGATTTTATGGGCGATTCCAATATCATCGAGGTCTATGTCCGCTACCTACGCTTAAAATTAGAAGCTAATAAAGAACCCAGACTAATCCAAACCGTTCGTGGTGTTGGTTACGTATTACGAGAATAATTTAAAGATTTATGAGTTGCTGAAAGATCCATTTCTCCAAAATTGAGGCTAAAAGCAATCAGGAAATTCTCTAAAACTTTTATCAGCCAGGTAACATCTTCTGCCTTGCGCGACTCATACTTAACAAATAAAATTGCTAATCTTTGTTCCAATTCTGATTTAATTTCAGGACAGATCAAAGCCATTCTCACCAGCAAAGAAACCGTATTAGAAGTTCCTAAATTAATCACTAAATCGATAAATTGACTATGATTATTCTGCTGAGTTGTATCAACCATCAGAAATCTAAGTAATCTTCTACAAGTTTTAAAGATTAAGCTCTGAGTTAATAGTTGCGAATCTGATTGATAATAACTTTTATCGAGAATATCGGATATCATACTATCTAATCGATATTTCTTATTTCTTGATTTTATTCCTACAAGTAAATAAATAAATAAATTATCTTTAAATTCTTTGTAAGGAATTCCTAACTTATTTTTTGCTAAAAACTTCTGAGACAGCAGTTGAATTGTATCTTTTGTATTCGGTTTGTCTAAATATCTTTGGATTGATGACTGAAGATCTTTTTCTGATAGCAAACTGGGATTTTTAACTCTTCTTAGTATTTTACCTGCGCCATGAGACATTTGTCTTGCCCTAGCAACCTGCATTAAACGAGAGCGATAGGTAATATGCTGTGCAAGCTTGAATTCAAAGTATTTTTGGCGAATATTTTGCAGTTTGACAATTAAATTTTTCTCTTCAGGAATATATTCTTTTCCCAATAACAAGGTTTGATATAAGTAAGGATAATGGGGTAGAAAATTGGCAATTGGCTCTTGAAAACTAAAATTAGATAATGATTTACAAGCAACAACCTTGGCAATTCTTTTTAATTTTAAATAGTAATCTGTCTGGAGAAAATTATTTGCTAATTCATAGAGCTTTTTTCGTCGGCGATCATAGCATTGAACTGTAAAATTGATTGAATCTATAATATCAACTAGTTCAACGATAAATTGATGCAGTTCTGGTTTTTGCGCCCAATGATTAATAATGATGTGATAGCAGTAATTTAAGACATAGGCAAATCTTGCCCGATCTTCTTTCGAAAAGATCAGACTTTCTATATGACTTCGTAGCAAGGAATCTTGAATGCTGAACTCAAAAAAAATACGTCTAAATTCAGCTACAACTTCGGTTGGAGCATTATTTTCTACATAGTCACGCAAATATTGATAGATAACTTGTTCCAAATTAACTTTTTTATAGGAAAAATTATCTTGGTAGTTTATCATCTATAATTACCAACTATAATAGACTGCGATTCCATTGTAGCCTTAGTTTTTAACAAGTAGGTTAGGGTAATATTATCAGGGTTCACAATTATTATTGATTGAGGTTAGCTATCGTCATCTCAAAGCTTATAGTAATTTGACTAAAGATAAATCCGCCTTGCCAAAATAGATACTTAAAACTAATTGTAAATTTTCTAAAGAATC
>JBCCYD010000164.1:0-12252 GCA_039190385.1 Cyanobacteria bacterium P01_F01_bin.143
GTCGAGATCAAATATACTTAGGTCTACAGTTCCACCCTGAGACAAAAACGAGTAAATTGTTTTCTGTTCCTGATACATGCCTTACGAACCGCTTCACCATAAATATCGACCTCAAACTTTTGGAGATTTAGTTGGTCAAGAGGCGATCGCGAATACCTTGATAAATGCCATTGAACAGGAAAAAATCGCCCCAGCATATCTTTTTACAGGCCCCAGGGGAACAGGAAAAACTTCTAGTGCGCGTATTTTGGCGAAGTCTTTAAACTGTTTGGCTAGTCCTAAACCGACAGCGAAACCCTGTGGTAAATGTGAAGTTTGTCAGGCGATCGCAGTCGGCACTGCTTTAGATGTCATTGAAATTGACGCGGCAAGTAATACAGGAGTCGATAATATTCGCGAAATTATCGAAAGATCCAAATTTGCTCCGGTGCAATCTCGTTACAAGGTGTACGCGATCGACGAATGTCATATGCTCAGCTCAGCCGCGTTTAATGCGCTTTTAAAAACACTAGAAGAGCCACCACCGCAAGTAGTTTTCATCCTAGCCACAACCGATCCTCAGCGAGTTCTTTCTACAATTATTTCCCGTTGTCAGAGATTTGATTATCGCCGCATTCCTCTAGGGGAAATGACTGAGCATCTTGAATATATTGCCAAAACTGAAAACATCGCGATCGCAAAAGAGGCAATTACTCTAGTGGCACAAATTGCCAATGGTGGGTTACGAGATGCTGAAAGCTTATTAGATCAATTAAGTTTATTTCCTAAAACTATCACTGTAGAACAAGTTTGGGATTTGGTCGGTGCAGTTCCCGAAAAAGACTTATTAGCTTTGTTAAATGCCATAAGAAGAAAAAATATAGAACATATTTTAGAAAAATGTCGTAATTTACTCGATCGCGGTAGAGAACCTTTAGTCGTTTTACAAAATCTGGCAAGTTTCTATCTCAATCTTTTAATCGCCAAGACTTCCCCCAAACGAAATGATTTGGTAGCGGTCACCGAAACTTGTTGGCAAGAATTACAAACAGAAGCTGCTCATTGGGAAACGGCATCTATTATACAAGGGCAACAACAACTCAAAGATTCAGAAGTCCAACTGAAAAATACAACACAACCTCGTTTATGGTTGGAGGTTACTTTACTAGGATTAGTCTCAACTCAGGAAGAAGTAAGGAGACAAGGAGACAAGGAGACAGGGGGACAAGGGGACAAGGAGACAAGGGAGAATCTTGTTACTGATCCTCAACCAGCTTTATCTTCTCAACCTCCTGAAAGTAAAACTATTGCACCTGTTGCTCACTCTTCTTCTGTTACCCAAACTCAACAAGCTCCAGTTTCTGAACCACCAGTCAAGAAACCAGTTGAGCCAATTAATAATAAGCTAATTAGTCATGCTTCTACAGCAGTTCCAGCTAAACCTGTTCAACCTGTTCAACCTATTCAATCTGTTAACCCTCAACCAATTGCACCTGTTACGGAGACTGAAATAACTTCTGCTGAGACAATACCGACCACAGATATTGATCCAGATCTTATTTGGCAAAAGGCGATCGCATTAGTGCAACCTCCGACCACTCAAACTTTGCTGTCGCAGAAATGTCATCTCATTAATATCAATGGTGGAATGGTCGTCATTGGGGTTGTTTCTCCGCCATTAACTAAGTTGATTCAGGCTAAAATTGCTAATATTGAAACCGCTTTTTCCCAAGCTTGTCAGCGCAAAATTAAAGTTAGTCTCGAAGTCTCTAAAAATACTTCAAAACCAGCAACTAATAACAGTTCTCCTAAACCTAGTAATCCGCAGTCAAATAATATTCCTCAATTTCCCAAAAGAGAAACAGAAGTTCATCAAGCAATTCCCGCTTCTAATGGTCAATCGATTCACCCTTCTCCCCCGAACGCTTCTCCACCTCCACCTCCCCAGATTCAACCTGTCGCAAAACAAGAGATTCCGCGATCGCATACCCCAACTGCTAAACCAGTAATTCCTGTAGTTACTGAGGAGCCTCAAACACCTGTCGCGAATGGTGCCATAAATAATCATAATCAAGATGCTATTGCTGATCCAGCAACTACTCCAGCGGTAGGAGATTTCCAGAAAGCGATCGACTTAATGGCCAAAAGTTTTGATGGAGAAGTGATTTCCTTAGGTAATGCAGAAGAAAATTTACCATCAGATGATGAAGTAGAGGAATTACAAAAAGACGAGGAAATAGACAAAAAAGAACTTTTGAATAATCAAAATCACCAAAATAACCAAGATCAAACAATAGAGGAATCTCGTGATCTTATCCGTAATCGACCAGATTTAACAATGTATGACGACGATGAGGATGTCCCATTTTGATGGTTTACGATAATTTAGGTGATTTCTGAGAAATCTACTAAAATTATCGGCTTCAATCTATAACTTCTATTGAGGTATTAGAACCGTATTGATAAATGGCTCACCCACAATTTTATACCTTACACAAAAAAGCTTAAAGATATAAATGTCCACATAATGATGAAAATTGAGTAGATAATAATGAAGTAAATTCGAGTACGTATTCCGTTAGATTTAAGTTTTTCTTCAACTGTATTATGCATTGAAAATCTTAGATGATCTTCAAGCGTCCTAGCATACTTAACATATTCATCCGCAATAGAGATTGTTCGTATTTCGATAAGAAGTAAAATAAATGTTGTTAATGTAGCTAAAAGACTGATGAATAGTTGTTGTCTAGAGGTATCTGTGAGTTTCACAAAGCTTGCCAACAACGCACCATTAAAAATAAGGGTAAAATTAAATGCTTGTAGTCTTATTCTAGTATATTCACGAATCATATTATTGACTTCTTGATATTCAATATCAGGTCTGATGTCAGCTCTGTTTATTTCGTTCATAATTAAAAATTTAGTATAAAAGAGTATTATTGCTGAATCTGAAAATAAAACAAGATTTAAACTGTGAAAAACTGCCTTTGCGCCTTTGCCCAGAACACGGAGCTGGGCTTGTCCAGATCGGTTCTTTGGATAAACGTGAGATAAAAAACCAAATTAAAAACTAACGAGAAAACTCTGAAATAATTCTCCTTTCTCAGTTTTCACAACTTTCCCCTCAGCCTTCTTCACCAAAGCACGCCATTCATTCAGCGATGTTAACAAAACCTCAGCCTCTAAATAGGTTTCCAAAATCGCCCAATCCTCCGCCAGAGAACTATCGGGATCGATCGCGTCAAAAATAAAACTTCCCCCAGGTTTGAGCACTCGCTTCACCTCATCTAGCACCCGCTCCCAATAATCTAGAGAATAATAACAACTCCAACCCGTCGCGATCGCGCCATCAAACTGATTGTCTTCATAATCCAATAAATGACCTGCCCCCAATTTCACCCCACGAAACAACTTAGAATTCAATTGTGGTCCCCGACTCATCAACGTATCTCGCGCAAAAGTACTAACTTCCTGCCCTGAAAAAAACGCATTCCACTCGTACCAAGGATAAATTAAAAAACTTAAACCACAACCTATATCTAACCAAGATTGCTTCTTCTTCGGTGTTTTCAAGTCCCAAAATTGAGAACTAATGCGGTTTTGCAAACTTCCGGCTTTCCATTCCTCAAAAATATCAATGTCTTCTACTTCTGCTGGAAGGTTGAAATCTTCTTGCCGATATTCCTTCTCAAATCTTGTCGTAGTACTTTCAATTGCGGTTTGCCAACCCTCGCTAGCAACTGGTAATCGAGATTGGGTCGTGTTTTTATTCTGCTCTTTGCGATCGCCTTTGCGCTTTGCCAATGGTTTATTCCTGAATTCTTAACCTCTTTTAAGTATGACAAATCTCGAAAAATTAGCTAAATTATAGAAACTAATTTTTGCTTATTTATTAATTTTTTTTAACTTTTATTAACGCAAAAAATTTTTAAATTGAGGTTCTTGAATTTTGTTTTAACCTGTGATATTATTTATTCTATAATAGAAGTGGTGACTTTTTTCTATAGCAGTTAATATTCCCATTATGAAGAATTAAAATTACCATACCATTGGCGATCGCCAAAAGTCAACCCCTATTTACTAAAGAAAAAATTAAGAAAAATTAAGAATAAAATAGTCGATTAATTACAAGTTTTTTCTATTTTTTTGAGATTACAATGTTCGTTTTGGGGTATGAGGATTAGATTTTAGATCGTGAAAAAATTTTTATCTTTGGGTTTATCTTTGTTATTGACTTCTGCGATCGCAGCTTGTAGCGATCGCCCTGAGCAAACGAATCAAAATACGAACAGCCTAAAACTTCTATATTGGCAAGCACCAACAATTCTCAATCCCCATCTCTCTACGGGTTTTAAGGATTCAGAAGCCAGTCGGATCACCCTAGAACCCTTAGCTAGTTTCAATAATAATGGGGAGTTGATTCCTTTCCTGGCGGCGGAAATTCCTAGCGTAGCCAATGGTGGAGTTGCCGCTGATGGAAAATCTGTGACCTGGAAACTCAAACAGAATGTCAAATGGTCAGATGGTCAGCCATTTACGGCTCAGGATGTGGTTTTTACCTATAATTTTGTGACCAATCCTGAAGTTGCTTCGGTTTCTGGGGGAGTTTATGAAGTCGTATCCAGTGTTGAGGCGATCGATGACTATACAGTAAAAATCAATTTTAAAGAAGTTAATCCTGCTTGGAATTTGGTGTTTGTGGGCGCGGAAGGGATGATTTTGCCCGAACATATTTACCAAAACTATAACGGGGCTAATGCCCGCGAAGCTCCCGCAAATCTGCAACCTATTGGCACAGGTGCTTACCGAGTAGTTGAGTTTAAGCCAGGAGATACGGTTATTTACGAAGCGAATCCCGAATTTCGAGAAGCAGCACAACTCGGTTTTGAGAAAATAGAACTTAAAGGTGGTGGAGATGCGACCTCTGCGGCTAGAGCAGTTTTGCAAACCTCTGATGCCGATTTTGCCTATAATTTGCAAGTGGAAGCCAAGATACTGCAAGAGTTAGAAGCAGCGGGCAAAGGGAAAGTTGTGAGTAATTTTGGGGCTTTGATGGAAAGATTAGTGATTAATCATACTGATCCTAATAAAGCGACAGATGAGGGTGAGCGTTCTAGTCTACAGTTTCCTCATCCTTTTTTTAGCGATCGCAAAGTACGTCAGGCGTTAACTTTTGCCATTGATCGTAAGACGATCGCCGAGCAATTATATGGAGTGACAGGTCAAGCAACGGCTAATTTTTTGGTAGCACCGCAACAATATGTTTCGAGCAACACTAGTTATGAATATAATCCTGAGCGGGCGGCAAAGTTATTAGATGAAGCAGGCTGGAAAGATACCAATGGGAATGGGACTCGGGATAAAAATGGGGTCGAAATGTCAGTGGTGTTTCAGACTTCAGTTAATCCTTTGAGGCAGAAAACCCAGGCGATTATTAAACGAGATTTACAGAATTTAGGAATTGAAGTTGAATTGAAAAGTATTGATGCTAGCGTTTATTTTTCTAGTGATCCTAGTAGTGAAGATACGGTAGAACATTTCTATACTGATCTACAAATGTATACTACGGGCAATACTAATCCTGATCCTGGAGCCTATATGCAGTTTTATCTTTGCGAGTCAATTCCCCAAAAGTCTAATAGTTGGCAAGGAGATAATCATGCTCGTTATTGCAATGAAACATATGATAATTTATGGCGAGAGTCTACTCAAGAATTAGATCCGAAAAAGCGAGAACAACTTTTCATTGAGATGAATGATTTATTAGTAGATGAAGTTGCGGTAATTCCTATAGTTCATCGAGCTAATGTCACAGCTTTTAGTAATGATATTACTGGTTATGAATTAACTCCTTGGGATATGCGTACTTGGGATATTATGAATTGGCAAAGAGTTAAGACAACTGAAAAATGAAGTTATCATGCTGTTGATTTTACCAATATAAGTTATATTCTTTCTCCTGCTAGAAAACAAAATATGAATTTACTTGAGATTTTGACTGATATTTTTTCAGGTCAACTTTCTGTTTTTTCTTAAACTACCTGAGTAGTTACTTCTTATGTTGAAAATAAAAACTTTGTCTCCCGTTAAATTTTGCTCAATTAAACATCTAATATCTTTATTAGTAGATAAAATTTATCAAATAAATTGTGCACGGACACTGAAAATTGGATTGTCTTTTTTCTTAGTATTTTCGATTTTTTTTCCCACAGCAGTAAGAGCTGATACGCAAGATATTGGAAAGTGGGAAACCCGATATATTCTCGCAAGCTCTGAAAAACTAAAATATCAAGATAATCTCCCCTATCAAGTACTAATTAGGCATGGAGCAGTAGTATCTAAACCGAAGCAACCATCTAACCGATATCCCATTACTAGTGAAGCTAAAGAAGTTATAGATAAAGCATTTTCCCAGTTTCCATACTGTCATTCGAGTACCATTCACTTTGTTCGAGATACTTCTTCTCCACATTCTCCACGATTTGAACAAACAGCTCAAGCAATCAAATCGGGTATGAAGAAAGAATGTCAGGGTAAGTTCTTTCGTTTGTCCGAAGACATACATTTTGTCGAGCCTAGAAAACCAAAAGACTACGAAATTAAAGACCTTAAAAAGCGTATAATATATTCTGTCTCACATCAAACTAGCGACGTTTGGGTTCTAAGCGGACAAATAATTAGTGGGCTTGCGGATGAATTACCTATCCGTGATATTGACATAAGAAGTCAGATGAAACCAGAAAAAAAATGTTTAGCTTATTATCATTATTGGATGACACAATCAAAAGAAATACCTTATAAATGGGTCCCAGAAAACATTAATTACCAACCACAACCACCAAAGAATTGTCCTAAAAAATTATAATTAAAAACTTCTAACTTCTGATTTGTGACTTCTAATTTTTGATTTATGTGACAAATTGGACTCATCTTGAGTAACCACTAGCCTTTCTATGAGATTGTAGGAAAAAGAGAATCTACTATATATATAACAAAACGCGATCGCTATGAATTCTAGTAAAAAAACAGTTATTATTACAGGAACATCATCAGGAGTCGGCTTATATGCAGCAAAATCTCTGGTGGAAAGAGGTTGGCATGTAGTAGCAGCCTGTCGGAACCTTGAAAAAATGGCAAATGCAGCCGAGGAAGTAGGGATTGCCAAAGATAATTACAGCATGATAAAGCTCGATTTGGCTTCTTTAGCCAGTGTGCGGCAGTTTGTTACTGATTTTAGAGCTACAGGCAGAATATTAGATGCTTTAGTGTGTAATGCAGCGGTTTATCTACCTTTATTAAAAGAGCCAATGCGTAGTGAAGATGGTTATGAGTTAAGTGTTGCAACGAATCATTTAGGCCATTTTCTTTTATGCCACCTCTTATTAGAAGATTTGAAAAAATCTCCTTATTCCGATCGCCGATTAGTCATTTTGGGAACAGTGACAGCTAATCCGAAAGAATTAGGCGGAAAAATTCCCGTTCCGGCACGACCAAACTTGGGTAATCTTGAAGGTTTTGAAGCAGGATTTAAAGATCCTGTGACCATGATTAATGGCCAGAAATTCAAACCAGGAAAAGCCTATAAAGATAGTAAGCTTTGCAATGTGCTAACCATGAGAGAATTGCACCGACGCTATCACGAATCAACAGGAATTATTTTCTCGTCGCTCTATCCTGGTTGTGTAGCGGATACACCTTTGTTCCGTAACCATTATTCTTTATTTAGAACCATATTTCCTTTATTCCAGAAGAATATTACTGGGGGTTATGTGACCCAGGCATTGGCAGGCGATCGCGTAGCGCAAGTTGTCGGAGACGAAAAATACAAAGAATCTGGTGCCTATTTTAGTTGGGGAAATAGACAAAAAGAAGGTCGTCAATCTTTTATTCAGGAAGTTTCTAATGAAGCTTTAGATGCTGATAAAGCTAAGAAATTATGGGAATTGAGTGAAAAGTTAGTAGGAATTAATCAACCAGTAGCTGTTTAAATTATTTGACTTTGTCCTTTCTTCTTGTTCGGGGATTTTCCCCCTCTGCTCCTCCGCTCCCTCTGCCTTGCCCGTAGCGCCATATATGGATTTATTCGAGCATAGCTATCAACAAAAAGTTAAAGCAGAAGCTCCCTTAGCAGATCGGATGCGTCCTCGAACTCTAGATGAATTTGTTGGACAAAATCATATTGTGGGAGCAGGGCGTTTGCTGCGTCGTGCTATTGTTGCGGATCAATTATCATCTCTAATTTTCTTTGGTCCGCCAGGAACAGGAAAAACTACCTTAGCTCGGATTATTGCCCAAACCACTCGCGCTCATTTTATTGCACTTAATGCGGTACTCGCTGGAGTCAAGGACATTCGAGAAGCGATAACGACTGCGACAAATCAGGGCAAATATCACCAACAAAAAACTATTCTCTTTGTTGATGAGGTCCATCGTTTCAATAAATCCCAACAGGATGCTCTACTCCCGTGGGTGGAAAATGGCACAATTATTTTAATTGGAGCAACCACGGAAAATCCTTATTTTGAAGTAAATAAAGCTTTGGTGAGTCGTTCTCGCTTATTTCAACTAAAATCTTTAACTTCAGAAGATTTACAACAGGTTGTTCAACAGACATTAGCTGATTGCGATCGCGGATATGGCGAACTAAAAGTTGATATTAAACCAGATGCTCTAGAACATTTAACTAATGTAGCTAATGGAGATGCGCGATCGCTGCTTAACGCCTTGGAGTTGGCAGTAGAAACCACAGACCCAAATAAGCAAGGCAAAATTATTATTGATTTAGCTGTTGCTGAAGAATCGATCCAGCAGCGGGCTGTGCTTTATGACAAGGAAGGAGATGTCCATTTTGATACGATAAGTGCGTTTATTAAAAGTGTGCGAGGTTCGGATCCTGATGCTGCTTTATATTGGTTGGCCAAGATGATTTACTCTGGGGAAGATCCGCGTTTTATTCTGCGTCGCTTACTTATTCTGGCGAGTGAAGATATTGGTTTAGCTGAGCCAAATGCTGTAACCATAGTTAATTCTTGTGCCCAAGCTTTTGATCGCGTGGGTATGCCCGAAGGCCGTTATCCTCTGGCTCAAGCAACTTTATATTTAGCAACTGCACCCAAATCTAATAGCATTATGGGCTTTTTTGATGCCTTGGCTGCAGTAGAACAAGAACAACAAAGCGAGATTCCCAATCATCTTCAAGATCCTAGCCGTGATAAAAAAGGACTGGGTCACGGAGCGAATTATCTTTATCCCCATGCCTATCGAGATCATTGGGTAGAACAGCAATATTTGCCTAGTAGTTTGCAGGGTAGAGTATTCTATCAGCCTTCAGATATGGGGCAAGAAGCGAAGATTAAAACTCAAGTAGCACGTCGCCGAGAAGCCCAACTAGCAGCACAAATCGAAGGTATTAGTTCTAATTCACTGGAAATGTTGACCTATGGAGAAAGTGCTCAGCAAGTAGATCGCTGGTTGCAACGTACGGTAAGTCAGGTGGGAAAACAGTTAGGAGAAATTAGAGATCATCTGTTTGCTTTGGCGCAACCGCAACGTCATCATTTGATTTTGGATCTGAATGCGAAAACGGGTTTGCTGACTTGGGAGGCTTTACGACAAGTTCCTGAAGGAGGAGTTTATGCTTGTGTCGATAACCAAACTGAAGCAGAAGCTATTAATCAACAAGCTGCGATTTTACCTGAATTACTCAGGCCAATAGTTTTCAAGGCAACGATCAATGAATTGCCAGATTTATTAGGGGGGCAACAAGTGCCAGATATTCGTTTTGACTGCATCATGGGACGCAATGCTTTGAAGTTAGAAACAGATAAAGCAGAAACAGTAAAAAATTTAGTTCCTTGGTTGAATAGTGGTGGGAGATTGATATTAGCTGAAACTATCCCGCGTCATACTCAAAGACTTTACGCGTTATTGCAACCTGGTTGGTTGTCATCAGAATTATTAGCTAAGGTGCAAAAAGCTGAAGAAGCAATTTATGATGATTCATCCGATCCGATGATTAATTGGGATCTTGGTGATTTGCAGAGAGATTTAGAGAAATTAGGATTAATAGTTAAGGCGGAAGAAGAGCGATCGCAGGCAGAAATATTGATAACCACTAAATTATTAGAGCGTTGGTTTGCTGATAATAGTCATCAGCGATCGACTTACCGCAATCATTTGGAGAAAGTTCTTACAAGTTCTGAAGTTGCAAAAGTGCAAAAAGTTTTCGAGAAATATTTGAACTATCAAACTGTAACTTGGTCGAGTACTGTTGCTTATCTGAAAATTTTTCCTTGATCAAGATTATGAAGTTATTCAAAGAATTGTACTTTTTGAAAGTAATTATAGCGGTTCTCAGATTGATGAAGTACACTTTCCGTTCCCCGTTCCCTAAAAGCAAGATCTTATGTATCTCACTAAATTCGAGAAGGGCTATATTTAGATTTTAAATTCTATTTTTTACATCACTTGCTAATTTTTGGGCAACCAAAGCATTGAGTGAAATACCAGCTTTTGCTGCTTCTACAGCTAGTTCTCGGTGAATTCGTTTATCGATTCTAATATTAAACGTTCCACTATAATCACGCCGTGAAGGGGCTACAGGAATTGGCTCGCCATCTTCTATATAGCATTCTTTCATTCCTTCCCAAGCCAAATATAATTCATCTAATGCTAACTCTGGCGTATCTGCAAATGCTGAAACATTAGGCAGTTCACTAAAATGAGCTAACCACTCATTATCTTCATCGTAATAGAGATTGATGGTAAAACCATCCCAATCATAATTTTTAGGTCGTTTAATTTTCTCTATCATACTGTTCCAAAAATTGTTTAACTTGATATGCTTTAGCTTTTCCATCCTTTCTGGGCTGAATAGAAAAACGATATTTTTGCGGTGAATACCAAAATCGATGACTTCCTGTTTGCCGTCTAAACTGCCAATTACTCAATGAGAGTAGTGCCTCAAATTCTTGAAACATCAACCCATTTGGATTTCGTCGAGCTTTCAACAATAGTTTATCTTGTTTTTCCATCCTGCAACTATATACAGTTACATCTTGAATGACAAGTCATTATTAACTTGAACTATCTATTAAATAATTTAACACTGTAATTTAGTCGAGCATGATCACTTGCCTAAAAATGTTTTCTTGATCTGAATGTTGATTGTGAGTGGCTAAAGTTATTAAGAGCGATCGAGATTATAAAGCTTTTCCAGAGATTGTTCTTATTGAAAGTTTACTGATTTTGGTTTTGATTCTTGGTAATTTTATATAAAAGGTGAGATAAGGTCATTTTTGAAACAAGCATGACAAAGTTCATCGTAGGATGCTAGTAGCGCGCCTTGTATTTATATTTAATTGTTAAGTGCTCACAACAATAGAGTAAGAAATCAAAAATCAGGGTAAGCCAAAATGAGTAATTTTGTGATTAATATTGATTCTTCGTTCTTTACTATCATTTTGGCTGAATCACAAGTTGGCCAATCTGCTTGTTCTTTGATTCCAGTTCAATTCCAAGAAGCTTGTCAGAATTATCCTATTATTGGCTATATTTTTTGGTTATTTACTGCTCTTGCATTACTTACTACAGCACTTGTGGCTTTTAAAGAAAATCTTCAGAAGCTCTTTGACGTTCCCAATATAGAACTGCTTAGCAAACCAGTTGAAGTTTCAGAATCACAATCTAGTAAACTTAGGAAACAGTTATTAATAAGACTGCAAAGTGATATCACTATTCGGAGAAAAGATTCTTTACATAATCTGATCAAAATAGATTTAGAAATGGAAGAGCAACGTCACCGAGTTGGTGGGAGAAAAACAGATTTAGTTCCTCAAGCTCCAGAGTCGGAAAATAATAATCCTTTAAACCGAATATTTCAGGTTTTCAAGATAAAAAATCAACAAAATAGTCAACTACAACAAAATCAAAAGATTATTGATTTCTTTGATCGCAATGATATTCAAGGTAAATTATTAATTTTAGGAGAACCAGGAGCAGGTAAAACAACTGAATTACTTAGTTTGACTCAAGATTTGATTCAACGGGCTATTGAAAATAAAAATGCTCCGATTCCAGTGATTTTTGAGCTAAGTTCTTGGAAGAGTGATCAATTGATTCGTGATTGGTTAATAAAAAAGTTATGTGACATTTATAAATGGGTTCCGAAAAAAGTTACAGAACAATGGATAGACAATCAGCAACTTATTCCCTTATTTGATGGTTTAGACAAATTGGGATTAGAAAATGAGAATAAATGTATTATTGCCATCA